>CAZCEG010000021.1:0-14551 GCA_964497275.1 uncultured Oceanicaulis sp. | reverse complement strand
CGGGCGAAACCAGCGCCTCGAAATCCGCGCCCGCCATGTCCTCCAGCCCCCAGACCGCGAGCGCGTATTCATTGGCGACAAAGCCCAGCGGTTTGAACCGCGCGCGCTCCAGCCTGCGGGTCAGCAGCATGCCAAGCGTGGAATGGGCAAGGCGGCCTTCAAACGGGTAGCAGACAAGGTAATGACGCCCCGCACGCGGGAAGGTCTCCACCAGCAGCCGGTCCGGCTCCGGCAGGCGCGAACGCAGCTTTTGCATTTCCAGCCATTCGCGGATCTGGCCGGGCAGCTTCTCCCACTCCCCCGGATTGGAGACGAGGCGGCGCACGCGCTCGGCAAGATAGGTGGAAAGCGGAAACTTGCCGCCCTGCCAGGAGGGGACTTTCGGATCCTCGCCCCCTGCCCGGCTGACGAACAGATCGGTCTGGCTGGTACCTTCAAAGCGCAGCACCTGACCGGCAAAGAGGAAGGTGTCGCCAAGGGTCAGCTGATCCGCGAACCATTCTTCAAGCTGGCCCAGATGATGGCCGCCGCGAAACTGTTTTTGTCCTCCCCTGCTTGCGGGGGAGGTGTCAGCGGAGCTGACGGAGGGGGGAGTTTTTTTCTCTGTTCCCCCCCTCGGTCCTTCGGTCGTTCGACGCGATGCCTCGAACCCCGCCCGTGAACGGGGGGAGACACCGGAACGCGCACTCACCACACGCACATTGAGCATCGGGCTTTCAATGATGGTGCCGACATTGAGGCGATGGCGCTGGGCGACCGTGCGATTGCGCGCGCGCCACAGCCCGTCCCGCCCCTGCACCAGACGGCGGAAGCGGTCATAGCTGCCAAGCGCATAGCCGCCGGTGGCGACAAACTCCAGCACGCGGTCAAACGTCTCGCGCGGCAGGCGGGCATAGGGCGCAGCGGTGCGGATTTCGGCATAGAGCCCGTCAGCGGTGAAGGGATCTCCGCAGGCCCGGCCCATTACGTGCTGGGCGAGCACGTCGAGTGCGCCTTCTTTCAAGGGTTCGCCATCAAGCACCTTTTCGGCCACCGCATCGCGCGCGGACAGGCATTCAAGATGCTCAAACCGGTTGGTGGGCACCAGCACGGCGCGCGAAGCCTCGTCCAGCCGGTGATTGGCCCGGCCCAGCCGCTGGATCAGGCGCGAGGTGCCCTTGGGCGCGCCAAGCTGGATCACAAGGTCCACATCGCCCCAGTCAATGCCGAGATCGAGCGTGGAGGTGCACACCACACCGCGCAGTTTTCCCGCCGCCATCGCGCTTTCCACCTTGCGGCGCTGCTCCACGCTCAGCGAGCCATGGTGGAGGGCAATAGGGAGCGCATCCTCGTTCAGCCGCCAGAGCTGCTGGAAGGCGAATTCGGCCTGCGAGCGCGTATTGACGAAGATGAGTGCAGTGCGCGCGCGCCTGATCTCCTCGTACACCGCTTCCATGGCGTGAATGCCCATATGGCCAGCCCACGGGATGCGCGCCTCCGGCGTGAGGATGGAAATCTCGGGGTCAGCGCCCGCCTCCCCGCGCACGATGCGGGTGGTGAGACGGTCCGCGCCCGGATCACGCGAGAGCCAGCGGGCATGACCCTCCACATCCTTCACCGTCGCGGAAAGGCCGATGCGGCGCGCGGCAGGCGCATAGGCATTGATCGCGGCAAGGCCGAGGCTCAACAGATCGCCGCGCTTTTGCGGGGCGAGCGCATGGATCTCGTCAATGATGATGGCCTGCAGATCGGCAAAGAACGCAGAGCCGTTTTCCTGCGCCACAAAGAGCGCGAGCTGTTCAGGCGTGGTCAGCAGGATATCCGGCGGGGCGGCCCGCTGGCGCGCGCGCTTGGACTGCGGCGTGTCGCCCGTGCGGGTCTCGATGCGCAGCGTCAGCCCCATCTCCTCGACAGGGCTCATCAGATTGCGCGCGACATCCTGCGACAGGGCCTTTAGCGGCGAGATGTAGAGCGTATGCAGGCGGTGGGGCCGGCCCTTGCCGCCTTCGGCGCTGATCCGCGCCAGATCGATAAGGGAAGGTAGGAAGCCGCCAAGCGTCTTGCCGCCGCCCGTCGGCGCAGTCAGCAGCACGTCTTCGCCGGCTTTTGCTGCCTCCAGCATGGCCAGCTGATGGGCGCGCGGCCGCCAGCCCCGGCTGGCAAACCAGCGGGCAAAGGGCTCCGGCAAGGGGCTCGGCACCGTATCTCCATCCATGGCGCAACAGATAGGGCGAAATGCCGGGAAAGGTCGACAGGCAAGGCCTCACGGCCTAGTTTCCGCATCCACCATCCATGTCCACATACGGGGAGCTGACATGATCAAGCGCAGCCTGTTCCTTTCCATTGCCAGCCTCATGGCGCTCACCGCCTGCGGTGATCAGGTCGCCACTGGCGAGGGCGATGCCAGCGCCGTTGTCGCCGGGGCTGCCCACACCCAGCAGCGCCTGATCTATCCGACGACCATGCGGGTGGAGCAGGTGGACACCTACCAGTCCGCCAGCCGCGGCGAGGTTCAAGTCGAAGACCCATATCGCTGGCTTGAACAGGACGTGCGCGTCAGCCCGGATGTGGAAGCATGGGTGCAGGCGCAGAACGCTGTGACCAATCGCTATCTGGAAGGCCTGCCGGGCCGGGCGATGATCGCCGAACGCCTACGCGAGCTGTGGAACTATGAGCGTCAGAGCACGCCGACAGCGCGCGAGGGGCTCTACTTCTTCACCCGCAATGACGGGCTGCAGGACCAGTCTGTCTACATGGTGCAGGAAGGTCTCGACGGTGAGCCGCGCGTCCTCATCGATCCCAATACGCTGTCAGAGGACGGCACGGTGGCGCTGGCCGGTACCTGGCCAAGCCCGGATGGCAGCCATGTCGCCTATTTCCTGCAGGATGGCGGGTCTGACTGGCGCATCGCCGAAGTGATCAGCACCGAGACAGGCGAGCGCCTGTCTGACCGGCTGGAATGGATCAAGTTCTCCGGCCTTTCATGGGCCAAGGACGGGTCAGGCTTCTTCTACTCGCGCTATCCCCAGCCGGAAGCCGGCGAGGAGTTCACCTCGCTCAACCTCAATCAGGCCATCTATTTCCACGCGCTCGGCACCGACCAGAGCGAAGACCGGCTGATCATGGCCGACCCGGAAAATCCGGAAGTCAGCTGGCGCTCCAGCGTCAGCGATGATGGCGACTATCTCTTCATCTACTCCTCGCGCGGCACCGATGGGAATGCAGTGCACATCCTTGACCTGACCGACCCCGATGCGGAGCCGGTCGCGATCTTCGAGGGCTTTGCCAATAATCACAGCGCTGTCGGCAATGATGGCGACACCTTCTTCTTCCAGACCGATCTGGACGCACCCAACCAGCGCATTGTCGCGGTGAGCCTGTCTGATCCCTCAACGCTGACCGACATCATCGCGCAAAGCGAGTTTCCGATCTCCGGCGCGAGCCATGTCGGTGGGCATCTGATCGTGCGTACGTTTGAGAACGTCGCCACGGTGGTGCGCGTCTACACGCCCGCCGGTGAAGCGGTACGCGAGGTGGAACTGCCGGGCCTTGGCGTTGCCGGCGGCTTTAATGGCCAGACCGACAATCCGGAGACCTTCTACAGCTTCACCAGCTTCAACCGCCCCGGCACGATTTATCGCTATGACGTGGAGACGGGCGAAAGCACCCTCTTCCATGAAGCCCCGCTGACCTTCAATCCCGATGACTATCAGGTCAGCCAGGTCTTCTATGACAGCACGGGCGGGGTGCAGGTGCCGATGTATGTCGTCCATCACCGCGATGTGACACCCAATGGCGAGCGCCCTGTGCTGCTTTACGGCTATGGCGGCTTCAACATTCCGATGACGCCGGGCTTTTCCGTGCCGCGCCTGCAATGGATGGAGATGGGCGGCGTGTTCGCGCTCGCCAATATCCGCGGCGGTTCGGAATACGGCCGTGACTGGCATGATGGCGGGCGGCTGGCCAACAAGCAGAACGTCTTTGATGACTTCATCAATGCAGCCGAACACCTGATCGAGATGGGCTGGACGAGCCCAGCCAATATCGCGATCGAAGGCCGGTCCAATGGCGGGCTTCTGGTCGGCGCGGTCGCCAACCAGCGCCCTGACCTGTTTGCCGCCGCTCTGCCGGGCGTTGGCGTGATGGACATGCTGCGCTTCAACCAGTTCACCGCAGGGCGCTTCTGGGTGTCGGACTATGGCAGCCCGCAAGACCCCGAAATGTTCGACGTGCTCTATGCCTACTCGCCTTTGCACAACGTGCCGGAGGGGCAAGGCTATCCGGCAACGCTCGTCACCACGGCCGATACCGATGACCGCGTGGTGCCCAGCCACTCGTTCAAATACATCGCGCAGGTACAGGCCACCGAGACGGGTGATGCACCGACCCTGATCCGCATCGAGACGCGGGCAGGCCACGGCGCGGGCACGCCTGTCTCAATGCTGATCCAGGAGAATGCGGACAAGTGGGCCTTTATCGCCTTCCACACCGGGCTGGATTTGAGCCAGCCGCGCTAGTCTGCGAACAGGTATAACCATGAAAAGACCGGCAAGGCCCTGTGCGCCTTGCCGGTCTTTTCGTTTGATGGGACACTGTTGTCCATGAGACGCGATGAGCTGCTAGCCCGCCTGCGAGACCTGAAGCCGTGGTTTGAGGACCATGGCATCAGCCGCGTGCGCGTGTTCGGCTCTCATGCCCGCGACGAGGCCGGCCCCGACAGCGATATCGATCTGCTGGTGGAGTTTGCTCAAACACCCAGCCTACTGAGCATGATCGGTCTAGAGCGGTCGCTTGGCGAAAAACTCGGATGCGCCGTCGACCTCGCCACAGAGCAGGGCCTGAAGCCGCGAGCGCGCGCCCATGTTGCGGCGGAGGCCGTTGATGCCTGAACGCAGCGATCGTGACTGGCTCGCCGACTCCTACTAAACTCCTTGCGCGATCATGCGCTTGTAGGCTTCGCGGCCGTGAGCGCGTTTGAGCCAGTCTTTCGTGGCGGGTGCATTGTCCAGAAGGCCTGATTTTTCCATGCCATCAAGCTGGAAGCCCATCAGGCAGTCAGCAGCGGTGAACATGTCGCCCGCAAACCATGTATGACGGGCGAGATGGCCCTCAATGGTGGCGGTGGCCTTGTCGCGCTCGCCCGTCATCCAGCCTGCAAGGAGGGAATCCTGCAGCCCCGTGGCGCGGGTGAAGACGAGAACGAGGCCCGGCAGGAAGGGCGAGCCCTCTGCCGCATGCATCCATTCGAGATAGCGCGCGAATTCAGGCGTGCCGGGCTTGGGGTGCAGGCGGTGCTCGGTATCGAACAGGGCAAGGATATACTGCGCGATGGCGCCGGTTTCCGCGATCACCTGGCCTTCATGCTCCAGAAGCGGCGCCTTGCCCATCGGGTGGACTTTCAGGAGCTCCGGCGGGGCGAGCCGCGTCTGTGCATCGCGCTCGTGGCGGACGAGGGTGTAGGGCAGGCCCAGCTCCTCCATCAGCCAGATAATGCGCTGCGAGCGCGAGGCATTGAGGTGATGGAGGACGAGGCTCATCGGAGTGTTTCCTACATTTGTGGCGCGTTGGCAGGCACTTCAAAGCCGACCGGTGCGCCGGGACCGACAGGCAGGCCGAGCGCGACCCACGCCATGGTAAGGACCAGGCCGCCGATCAGGAAGAAGAAGGAATAGGGCAGCATGTTTGCCAATAGTCCGCCCATCCCGAAATTCGGATCCCAGCGGCGGCAGAAGGCCAGCACCATCGGGAAATAGACCATAAGCGGGGTGATGATGTTGGTCACGCTGTCACCCACGCGGTAGGCGGCGGTCGACATTTCAGGGCTGACACCCAGCAGCATCAGCATCGGCACCAGGATCGGCGCGATGGCTGCCCATTTGGCGCTGGCCGAGCCGATGACGAGGTTGAGCGTCGCCGACAGCAGCACGACAGCGGCAAGCAGGAGCGGGGCAGGCAGGCCCGCCGCCTCGATGGCGCGCGCGCCCTCGATCGCCATGATGCCCCCCATATTCGTCCAGGTTAGGAGCACCACGAAGTGCGCAGCGGTAAAGGCGAGCACGATATAGCCCGACATGTCCTTCATCGCCTCGGTGGACATATGCACCACGTCGCGATGGCTCTTGATCGTGCCCACAGCCGCGCCGAAGGCGACACCGGTAAACAGGAACAGGAAGAAGAAATACGCGATCAGGCTCTGGATCATCGGGTCGAAGCGGAACTCGGGCGGTGCTTCGAGATTCTGCAGATACTGGCCAGGGCCGAAGGTCAGAAAGCCCCAGACAGCCGTGATGGCGAGGAAGGCGATGAGCGACCACCACAGGCCCTTGCGCTCGGCAGCGCTGAGCTGGGAATCGGCCTTCTGGCTGGAGATCGGCGTGGCCGAGGTCGGCACGTAGGTGCCAAGGCGCGGCTCGATGATGCGGTCGGTGACGAACCAGCCCAGCGGGAAGAAGACGAGCGCCATGCCCACGATGAAGAACCAGTTGCCGGCAAGGTTTGCCATCCAGCTGGGGTCAAGCACGTGCACGGCAGGCTCGGTCACGCCAAGGATCAGCGCATCGATGGGGCCGGGCATGAAGTTTGCCGAAAAGCCGCCGGAGACACCCGCAAACGCGGCGCAGATGCCCGCAATCGGGTGACGGCCGACCGAGGCGTAGATCACGCCAGAGAGCGGGATCAGCACCACATAGGCCGCGTCAGAGGAGTGCGTGGCAACGAGCGCCAGCAGCATGACGATGGGCGTCATCGCCTTCTTCGGCGCATTGCGGAGACCTGCCCGCAGGCCCGCCGAGAAGAAGCCGGAGCGTTCGGCAACGCCCGCGCCCAGCATGATCACAAGGGTCAGGCCGAGCGGGGCAAACCCGGTCAACGTCTGCGGCATGGAGGTAAGGAGGCGCTGCACATTGTCCCGCGACAGAAGCGAGCTTGCCTGCAGGGTTTCGCCCGTGATCGGGTTGACCGCGCTCATGCCCAGGCCGGCGGCCAAGGCTGAAATCCCCATCAGGATCAGGATCAGCCAGACGAAGATGAATACCGGGTCGGGCAAGGCATTGCCGAACCGCTCCACCCCGTCCAGAAATCCGCCCTTGCGGGGCTTTTCCATAGCCTCGGCCATTACGTCATCCTCTTGTATTTACGAGCCGTCTAGTTCGCGGTGGGCAGGGAGTAACCGACTTCCGCGCCCGGACCCAGCGGCAGGCCCAGATAGACCCAGCCAATCGTCATCAATATGCCGACGATCAGCAGCCAGACCGAATAGGGCAGCATGGCCGCGGTAAGCGAGCCAATGCCGAACTCGGGCACCCAGCGCCGGGCAAAGACCAGCACTAGCGGGAAATAGACCATGAGCGGGGTGATGATGTTCGTCGCGCTGTCACCCACACGGTAGGCGGCCGTTGCCATTTCCGGGCTGATCCCGAGCAGCATCAGCATCGGCACGAGGATAGGCGCCATGAAGGCCCATTTGGCGCTCGCCGAACCGACAAACAGGTTCAGGAAGGCGGCAAACAGGACGATCAGGCCAAGCACCAGCGGCAGCGGCAGTCCCGATTGCTGGATCGCCTCTGCGCCATTGACCGCCGAGATCAGGCCCAGATTGGAGAGGTTGAACATCTCCACGAAATACGCCGCGGCAAACGCCAGCACGAGGTAATAGCCCATATCCTTCATGCCACCCGCCATCATCTCCACCGTGTCGCGGTGGGTCCGAATCGTTCCCGCTGCCATGCCGTAGGCGATACCGGCAGCAAGGAAGAGCACGAGGAAGCCGGCCACCAGAGAGGTGAAGAACGGCACCAGTTGCTGGGTCAGGGACAGGGCGGGATCAGGGTTCAGGAGCGGGGGATTGCCGCCCCAGATCGAGACCGCGCCAAAGCTGACCAGCGCTACGAGGTCGATCGTCAGAAACAGCCAGAGGAACACCACCGCCAGCACGGCAAGGCCTGCATGGGCGAGACCCTTTTTCTGACCGGGGGTAAGCGGCGCATCGGCCTCGTCATCGGCGCTGTCGCTGCCTGCCACGGCGCCGCCCTTCCAGGGCCCGAGGCGCTTTTCGATGATGGCGTCCGTCACGAACCAGATCACGGGCAGGTAGAGCACCGTCATCGCAGCGATGAAGAACCAGTTGCCAGCGATGTTCATCACCCAGTCGGTCACCAGCGTGCCAACAGCGGCCTGCGTGATGCCAAAGAGCAGCGCATCAAGCTGGCCGGGAAAGAGGTTGGCCGAGAAGCCGCCAGACACGCCTGCAAAGGCAGCCGCGATGCCTGCAATCGGGTGACGGCCCGCGGCCGCATAGATCACGGCCGCGAGCGGGATAAGCACCACATAGGCGGCGTCAGCCGCGAGGTTTGCCAGCATGGCTACAAGCGCCACGGCAGGCGTCAGAAGGAAGCGCGGCGCGTTGCGCACGGCGGCGCGCATGGCGGTGCCAAAAAGGCCCGCGCGCTCTGCAACGCCTGCACCCAGCATCACCACCAGCACATAGCCCAGCGGATGGAAGGAGGTGAAAATGGTCGGCATGCGCACCAGCAGGTGCTCGATCAGTTCAGAGCGGAAGAGCATGCGCGCCTGCTCGATGACGGGCGTGCCATCCTCGTTGCGGCGCACAGGGTGCTCCACCTGGACACCGAGGAGGTCGGTGATGACCGACACGATCACCAGCGCGCCAATCAGATAGGCGAAAATGATGACGGGGTCAGGCAGCTTGTTGCCGGTTTTCTCGATCCAGCCGAGAATCCCCTTCTGGCGCTCCTCGGTAACGGGCGCTTCTACCTTGGCCATTTTTCGGTCTCCCCCCGATTTAAGGTTTGCGTCTGCCGCGTCTTTTGCCCGGCCGGGCCCTTATCCCGGCCTGACCGATCTGGTCAGCGCATCGGCCGCTACCTTAACCACTGACGGTGCCGGGAGAAAAGCCCGCTTGCAGGCCAATGCCTGCACACGGGGCAGACAAACTTGCCCCCGTCGGGTTCTACCCGCCCTATACTTCGTGCTAGACGCCCCGATGCACCCTGAACAGGAAAGAGGACCTGAAAGCATGGATTTCTCCGGCCAGATCGACGGGCAGATCAGCGGACTGATGGACTATCTGGCAACGCTCGGCGTTTCCATGCTGATCAATCTCGCATCGGCCGCCGCCATTCTCATTGCCGGCCTTTATGTGTCGAGTTTTCTCTCGAAGAGGGTCCGCGCCTGGGCCATCGCACACCCGCGCATCGATACGACGCTGGCCGTCTTCTTCGCGTCCGTGGTGCGCTATGTGATCCTGGCTGTGGTGATCATTGCTGTGCTCACGCGCTTTGGCGTTGAGACAACGTCGCTCGTGGCGGCACTCGGCGCGATGACGCTCGCGGTCGGTCTTGCCCTGCAGGGCACGCTGTCGAACGTCGCTGCCGGCGTGATGATTGTGTTTTTCCGGCCCTACAGGATCGGCGATTTTGTCGATATCGCAGGCTCAGCCGGCACGGTTAAGGACATCACCCTGTTCTATACCGAGCTGAACACCCCCGATAACCGCCAGCTGATCGTGCCAAACTCCCAATCCTGGGGACAGGTGATCATCAATTTCAGCGGCTATCCCTCCCGGCGCGTCGATTTCGTGTTTTCAGCCGCCTACGAAGCCGATGTCGACAAGGTCCGCGAGGTGCTGCGCCGCATACTCGAAGAAGATCCGCGCGTGAAAGCCGAGCCGCCTGTCATCGTGGAGGTGAACGCGCACGGCGCGTCTGGCGTGGAATACATCGCCCGTGCCTGGGTCGATACGCCGGAATACTGGCCGTTCTATTGGGAGAAGATGCGGCTTGTAAAACAGGCCTTTGACGCCGAAGGCATCGAAATTCCCTATCCGCATCAGGTGCATATCAAAAAGGAAGGCTAGGCCGCGTCTTGGTCATAGAGGCGCCGCAATTGATGCGCTAATGTGCCTCCCATGAACACTGAACCGGCCCCCAGACAGACCTTTGTGCAGCGCCTGATGGCGGTGCGCTTTCGCGATATTATCGTGCTGTTCATCCTGTGCGTGATCGCGGGGCTGGTGCTGGCCCTGTTCAACATCGATCCGGCCGAGCTTTGGGTCGATTTCTTCGGCACGATCGCCAGAGCCTGGGACCGCTTCTTCCTGATCGTGTCGGACTCGCTCGTCTGGTCGCTGCGCTACTTCCTTCTGGGCGCGGTGCTGGTCGTGCCGATCTGGGTCATCTGGCGGGTCGTGGCCGCTGCCGGGCGCAAATCCTAGGGCCTGTACCCATAAAGATTTCGGGCGTGACGCGTAGCGGATTTGGTTCCTGGCAAGGAGAGACGTCCGCCGTGGAGCACTCCTCCACAAGGGCGGCTCGACACAGTCAGGGATGAAATCCGCCGCGCCTCAAAGAGGTATGGCGAAAATCGCCCACTCTTGCGTCGCAGCCCCTCGAAAGGGGAATGCCCTTCCATCGGACCTGCTCCTGATATTGAACGATTTTCGCGCATATCACGCCCCAAACCCTTTATGAATACAGGCCCTTGCCGGTCAGTCTTGCGCGCGGGCCAGTTTCAGCACCGCATTGGCGTGAGTTTCCGTCTCGACGCGATAGCCGCGCGAGCAGGCCAGCGACAGCGCATCGCGTGAGGCCTCGACCTTGTTGATCGCCGGGCGCTCCATGATGATCAGGTCCGGCCAGCGCTCGCGCGCGACGTTTGCAAAGAAGGGCGCGAGGATGGCGAGCTCACCGCCCTCGACATCGATCTTCATCACGTCGAGCTTGGCCACGCGCATCTCGGCAAGCAGGGTCGCCAGCATGGTCACGCGCACGGCGTGGGCGTGGCTGGCACTGCCTGCCTGGCCAGCTCCCAGCTGCGTGCCGCCGCGATTATCGCCGACGAGGCGCATCACGCTCTCGCCCTCATAATCGGCCAGTGCGACACCGGAAATCTCGATATTGTCCAGCCCGTTGGTGCGGGCGTTGTAGGCGAGCCTGCGGCGCATCTCGTCCTGTGGCTCCACCGCGATCACGCGCGCGGCCCCGCCGCCCGCCTTTGCCGCCACAAGGCTGTAAAGCCCGGCATTGGCACCGATATCGATGAAGGTCTTGCCCGGGCCCATCGCCGCGCGCAGCGTGTCCAGCTCCACCGCGTCAAAGCATTGCGGGGTCAGGAAGGCGCGCTTTTCCGACAGATTGTCGAGCGGGTGAAGCCGCAGCTTCATGCCCAGAACCTCGATATCGGCGACGCCGTTTTTCAGCGCGCTCATGGCCAGCGGCTGTGCGAGACCTGCCAGCTTCAGGCCCGTGCGGCCACGCGGCAGGGCGCGGCCAACCGCGATGCCCAGCCGCGAGGTGAGGCCGGGACGGAACGCGCCGTGCAGCGCGCCGGGATCGGTCTCGGCAAGGCTGCGCGCCTCGACGTCAGCGTCAGGCGCATCAAAGCTGTCGGTGGGCGCAGTATCGGAGCGTTGCGTCGTCATGGATCGCTTTCTAGCAAGGCTTGGCGTGCATTGTCGCGGGCTTTGCGCGGTTTGCGCCCGCGCGCCTGCGTGCTAACCAGCAAGACCAGACCAGTTTGACCAGATCAGGGCGGGGCTCACTTCCATGAAAGCCATTCTCGAACAGCTTGATTCCAAACGCGCAGCCGCCCGCCTCGGTGGCGGCGAGAAGCGCATCGCAGCCCAGCATGAAAAGGGCAAGCTGACCGCGCGCGAGCGCCTCGAAGTGCTCCTCGATCCCGGCTCGTTTGAAGAGATCGGCATGTTTGTCGAGCACCAGTGCACCGACTTTGGCATGGGCGATTCGAAAATCCCCGGCGATGGCGTCGTCACGGGCTCTGGCACGGTAAACGGCCGCCTCGTCTACGTGTTTGCCAAGGATTTCACCGTGTTTGGCGGCTCGCTCTCGCTTGCCCATGCGCGCAAGATCACGCGCCTGCAGGAGACCGCGCTGAAAAACGGCGCGCCCATTATCGGGCTTTTCGATGCGGGCGGTGCGCGCATCCAGGAAGGCGTCGATGCGCTGGGCGGTTATGCGGAGATTTTCCAGAACAACGTCCTCGCCTCCGGCGTCATCCCGCAGATCAGCGTGATCATGGGGCCATGCGCGGGCGGCGATGTCTACTCGCCCGCCATGACCGACTTCATCTTCATGGTGAAGGATACCAGCTACATGTATGTGACAGGGCCGGACGTGGTCAAAACCGTCACCAACGAGATCGTCACCCATGAGGAGCTCGGCGGGGCGAGCGTCCACGCCAAGAAGTCCGGTGTCGCCGATGGCGCGTTTGCCAACGATATCGAGGCGCTGGCGCAGATGCGCCGCCTGATCGATTTTCTCCCCCTCAACAACCGCGAAAAGCCGCCGGTGCGCGAGGTGTATGACGCGCCGGACCGCGTGGAGCCGAGTCTTGATACGCTGGTGCCGCCCAACCCCAACAAGCCCTACGATATCCGCGAACTGATCGTGAAAACGGCAGACGAAGGCGATTTCTTCGAGATCGCGCCGGACTACGCCAAGAATATCGTGGTCGGCTTTGGCCGTTTGGAAGGCCAGACGGTGGGCTTTGTCGCGAACCAGCCGCTCAGCCTCGCGGGTGTGCTCGATATCGATGCCTCGAAGAAGGCCGCGCGCTTTGTGCGCTTCTGCGATGCGTTCGAAATCCCGATCATCACCTTTGTGGACGTGCCGGGCTTCCTGCCGGGCACCAAGCAGGAATATGGCGGCCTCATCAAGCACGGCGCCAAGCTGCTCTTTGCCTATGCGGAAGCCACCGTGCCGAAGCTCACTGTCATCACCCGCAAGGCCTATGGCGGGGCGTATGACGTGATGGCGTCCAAGCATCTGCGCGGCGATGTGAACTATGCCTGGCCGACGGCGGAAATCGCCGTGATGGGGCCGAAGGGCGCGGCCGAGATCATCTTCCGCAAGGACATGGATGATCCGGAAAAAATGGCCGCGCACGTGAAGGACTATGAGACGCGCTTCGCCAATCCGTTCGTGGCGGCCTCACGCGGCTATCTCGATGACGTGATCCAGCCGAGGAATACGCGCGTGCGCCTCATCAAGGCCCTGCGCACGCTTCGCGACAAGAAACTCACCAACCCGTGGAAGAAACACGACAATATTCCTTTGTGAGCCGTATTGTGCTAAGGGCTAGTAATGTGATGTTGGCGGGAATTCGTAAATGCGCATTTTCATTAGCTGGTCAGGCGAATATAGTAAGCATTATTCGTCAGCGCTTAGGGCGTGGTTGCCGTGCGTAATTCAAAATTTAGACGCCTTTATGTCGTCACACGACATTCAGAAGGGCGACAGGTGGCTCGGCAGTATTTTTGACAGTTTAGACTCAATAGACTTCGGTGTCGTTGTGCTGACGCCTGACAATTTTGAATCGCCATGGGTTCAGTTTGAATCAGGAGCGCTCTCGAAAAATCTTAGTAAGGCGAAACTTGTGCCTATTTTATGTGATGTGTCGGATTCCGATCTTTCTAGAAATCCATTATCATCGTTCCAGTATGTTAAAAACGATAAATCAGGAATTTTGGATTTAGTAAGAGCCATAAATCGAACTGCCGATTCTGGTATTCCGGAGCCGGTTCTAGATAAGACATTTGATTTGTGGTGGCCGGAATTCGAAATGCAGATCAAAGACTTAAAGCCCGCATCAAAAAGAAAGAAGGACGCAAGCGCACCAGATGAAGGCGCTGAACGACTCGATAAGATCGAAAACTCTTTAGATGAAGTTCTGTTTACACTAAGGCGACTGCGCAGCGACCCAGCCTATTATAGACCAGCTAGACCGCCGGAATATGCATCGTTACTGAATGAATATGAACTCCTGAAAGAGAGAATAAGCAAAGTAGAGGTGCCATCTGAAAGAGAAGAGCTGCTTTCAAGGATAAGTTTAATTGAAAATCGGCTAAAAAAGAGCGGGTACAGCATTGACCGAAGGGGGTAGTCTGTTCCTGCGCGTCTACCCCGCTCAATAATGATACCGGTATTGCACGATCTGGATGCGGGCATCGTCGCCCGTGCCGGTGACGCGGTAGACGAGGCGATGTTCGCCATCGATGCGGCGCGACCACCAGCCCGACAGCGAACCCTTTAGTGGTTCGGGCTTGCCAAGGCCGTCAAACGGCGCGCGGCGTATATCCTCGATGAGTTTCAGGCAGCGTTTGAGGAGCCTCGGCTGCTGGGCGGCCAGCCAGCCAATATCCTCAAGGGCCTGAGGCGTCAGCTCTACATTCACCGGTCAAGCAGCGCGGCAAGCTCTTCGGCGCTGTGGCGCACGGCTTCGCCCTTGTCCGCAGCGGCGATGGAGGCGGCAAGGCGTGCGGCATTGGCCGGGCTTTTGAGCAGATAATTCGTCTCCTGAATGGCTTCCCATTCAGACAGCGGCACCATCACCACCGGCTCACCGCCCTGACGGGTGATGATGGCGGGCGCCTTGTTGCCGGTGACGCGCTCCATCAGCGCTTTCAGGCTGGCGCGCGCTTCAGTGAAGGTGAGGATCGTATCCATGCGAGCCATGTACAGATTTCTGTACAAAATTTCAAGTGAGATAGTTTGCCAGGCGGGCACCCTGGCGCGCAGCGCCGCAAGCGCGAACGCGC
>CAZCEG010000020.1:7126-14740 GCA_964497275.1 uncultured Oceanicaulis sp. | reverse complement strand
CCCTTGCAGGCATGGGTTCCCCGGACGGCTTCGCCGCCGGAGAATGACAATCTGATAAGCCAGTCACCTCCCCCGTGAACGGGGAAGGAAAGAGAGTTTGCGGCTGGGTTTGCAGCTTCATACCAGTGCCCGGCTACGCGGCCTCGGAGGCGAGGCGGGCAATGAGCCGATCAATGCTGAGCCCGTCCGCGCGCGCCGCAAAGGTCAGCGCCATGCGGTGCTTGAGCACGGGACCGGCGAGCGCCGCCACATCCTCGGTAGAGGGCGCAAGGCGTCCCTGCAGCAGGGCGCGGGCGCGCACCGCCAGCATCAGGGCCTGACCTGCGCGCGGTCCCGGCCCCCAGGCCACGCCTTCGCGCACATCGGCGTCAGAGGCGTTTTCAGGGCGTGCGCGGGCCACGAGATCAAGGATGGCGTTCAGCGTTTCCTCGCCCACCGGCATGGCGCGCACCAGCGTCTGGAGGTTCATAAGTTCGCCGGTATCGAGCACAGGCACTGCACTGTCTTCAGACGTGCCTGTGGTGGCGATGAGGATGGCGCGCTCGGCCTCACGGGACGGGTAGGGCACGTCGATCTGCATCAGGAAACGGTCAAGCTGGGCTTCGGGCAGCGGATAGGTGCCTTCCTGCTCGATCGGGTTTTGCGTGGCGAGCACGTGGAAGGGTTTTGGCAGGTCGTGGCGCACGCCAGCGACGGTGACGAAGCCTTCCTGCATCGCTTGCAGCAAGGCGGCCTGTGTACGCGGGCTTGCCCGGTTGATCTCGTCGGCCATCAGAAGGCGGGTGAAGACGGGGCCGGGAATGAAGCGGAAGGACCGCTTGCCGCCCGCATCCTCCTCCAGCACTTCAGAACCCAGAATGTCAGCCGGCATCAGGTCCGGTGTGAACTGCACGCGCTTGTCATCGAGCCCCGTCACGATGGCCAGCGTGTGGACAAGGCGCGTCTTGGCAAGGCCCGGCGCGCCGACCAGCAGGCCGTGTCCGCCAGACAAAAGGACGCACAAAGCTTGCTCGACCACCTCTTCAAGGCCGAAGATGGAGCGGGCGATGGAGGATTTGACCTCGCCGAGGCGCGCAGTTGCGGCATCGGCGAGGGCGGCAAGCTGGGATACGTCTTCCTTCGGCGCGGTCATGAGCCTATGTCCTTGGCTGTCGGTTCGTCTTGCCCCCAAGGGTCAGCATGCCCCGCGATGAGTTGAGGTGTCCATGGGTTCGCCCCGTTCAAAACCAGATGGAATGCAGTCGCTGATCGAAGCGGCGCGCAGCTCCGGCAAGGGTCTGCCGCCGGTAGAGCGCTGGCATCCGGAATATTGCGGCGAGATGGACATGGTCATCCGGCGCGATGGCAGCTGGTGGCATGAAGGCACACGCATTGGCCGCGAGGCACTGGTGCGCCTGTTTGCCCGCATCCTGCGCAAGGACGAGGATGGCGAAACCTATCTCGTCACCCCGGTGGAGAAGATCCGCATCACCGTGGAAGCGGGTCATTTTCTGGCTGTGCGTCTCGATGTCTCAGGCGAGGGCGAGGCGCAGAAGCTGATCTTCACCACCAATATGGATGAAAGCGTGATTGCAGGGCCTGACCATCCGATCCGCATGGATTTCAATGCAGAGGGCGAACCCGAACCCTTCGTGCATGTACGCGGGCGGCTCGAAGCGCTGATGACGCGGCCCTGCTTTTACGAGCTAGCAGCACTTGCTGTGCCCGGCCCTCAGGGGCGTATGGGTGTGTGGAGCGAGGGGCGCTTCTTCGCGCTGGAGAAGGCCTGATGCTCGCCGACGGGATTGGCACGTCCGACATCGTGGCGCGCCTGAATCGGGTGCTCGATCCAGTCGAAGCGCCGCTGCCAGCGGTGCGCCGCGGCGATGGCGATCTGAACGGCATGCCCTCTCCGACGGGGCGGGTGCTGAAGCCCGCTGCCGTGCTGGCACCGCTCATCATGCGCGAGACGGGGCTGAGCGTGGTGCTGACCCGGCGGGCAGACCATCTGTCGGCCCATGCAGGCCAGATCGCCTTTCCCGGCGGGCGGCGTCAGGGCGAGGCGGAAGCCCTGCATGATACCGCTTTACGTGAAAGCGAGGAGGAGATTGGCCTTCCTGCCTCCAAGGTGCGCCTCATTGGACGGTTTGATCCGTATGAGACCGTGACCGGTTTCCAGATCACGCCGTTTGTCGGCCTCGTGGAGCCGGGTGTCGATTTCCGGCCCGATCCGTCCGAGGTGGCAGAGGTGTTCGAAACCCCCTTCGACTTTCTGATGAATCCGGCCAACCATGTGCTTGAAGAGCGCATGTTTGCTGGTCAGGTGCGCCGCTATTACGCCATGCCCCATGACGGGCGCTATATCTGGGGGGCGACGGCAGGACTGCTGAAGGCGCTGGCCGATCGTTTCAACCGCGTCTTCTGACGCAGGCCTGACAAGAGTGATGGAGTTGAAATGCGTTTCCTGCTGACCGTGCTGATCCTGTTCCTTCTGCCCTTTGCCGCCTGGTACACCTGGCGCGGCATTCAGGCTGCGCGTGCAAGCGCAAGCGAAGGAGAAGGAGAGGACGGGCAGGCGCGCGATCTGCCACCCCCGCCCTTGCAGGTGCTGGCGCTGGTGGGTGCGGGCCTTGCAATCACGGGCGTGCTGGCGCTTGCGCTTGGCACGGCGTTTGGCGGCGGCGCACAGACGGGCCAGTTCCGCCCGCCAACGCTTGAAGGCGGGCGCGTGGTGCCCGGCCGCATCGAGCCGGTAGAGCAGCGCCGCGAGACGCCGCCGGAAGAGGAACAGGAGCCAGCCGGGGATGGGGCGCGTGGCTGACCGGCTAACGCCGGAAGATCATGACTGGCTGACCGATCCGGCCACCCGCGCGGTGATGGCCGCCCTTCTTGCCGCCGCTCCTGATGGCGCGCGCTTTGTCGGCGGCTGCGTGCGCAATACGCTGATGGGGGTCCCTGTCAGCGATGTCGATATCGCCACCATCCTGCCCCCGGAAGAGACGATGCGCGCGCTTGAAGCGGCGGGCCTCAAAGCTGTGCCCACTGGCCTTGATCACGGCACGATCACGGCGGTCAGTGGTGGGCGGGGCTTTGAGGTCACCACCTTGCGCCGCGATGTGGAGACAGATGGCCGCCGCGCGGTCGTCGCCTACACGACAGACTGGGCTGAAGATGCTGCGCGCCGCGATTTCCGCCTCAATGCCATCTATGCCGGGCCGGACGGGACACTGTTCGATCCGGTGGGCGGTGCTGCCGACGCGCTTGCAGGCCGTGTCGTCTTCATCGGCGATCCGCATGACAGGATCGCGGAAGATTACCTGCGAATCCTGCGCTTCTATCGCTTCCACGCCCATTACGGGCGCGGGCCGCTTGATGCTGACGGACATGCAGCATGCGTGAAATTACGCGCAGGGCTGAAGACGCTGTCGGCGGAGCGTGTGTGGAAGGAATTGAAGACGCTTCTGGCCGCGCCTGATCCCTCCTCGGCGATAAAAGCGATGCAGCAGGGCAACGTCCTTAACGAAGTATTGCCGGGGCGTATCGACTTTGAGGCTTTATTAAGCATACTCTCGTGGGACAAGGAGGAGTCCCGGACGGCTGACCCGCTATTGAGGGTGGCGGCTATGCTGGCGGGAGGGGATGTGATGAGGGTTGAAGCGCTCTGCGATGCCATGAAAGTGGCAAACTCCGAGCGGGCACGGCTTCTGGCCGCGTTCGCCAGCCCGTCTGCGTCTGCAGGCATGAGCGCGCGTGATCTTCGCGCCCGGCTCTATACGCATGGCCCGCAGGCCGTGTCCGACCAGCTTTTCCTGTCAGTGGCGCGCGGTGAAGGCCGGTGCGAGGCGCTTGGCGAGGATCTCGCGCAGGTGAATAGCTGGCAGCGCCCGGTTTTCCCCCTGAAGGCCGCTGACCTGCTGGCGCGCGGCTTCGAGCGTGGCCCGCAGCTCGGCGAAAAGCTGCGCCAGCTGGAGGCGGACTGGATCGCGTCTGATTTCACGCTCTCGGCTGAGGCGCTTTTGGCGTCTCTCGATACAGGAGGGCGCGCCTGATGGATGTGTTCTCGCGCCGCTATCAGTTCCGCATCGGGTCCGGCCTCTATGACGAGCAGCTTTTCCTGCACGATCATGAGCGGGTGGCCGAGCAGGCCCAGCACAGGCGCGCGACTGACGCCGAGCGCGAGGACGAGCACGCCAGTCAGGAATTATCGCTACGCCATCAGGTGCGCGTGGCGATCACCCAGTCCATGGGCGGTCGCGGGGCGGGCACCCTGCCGGAGGGACCGCGCGCAGAGCTCGCTGATCTCTATGCGCAGGTCAGAAACCCGCTGGCGGCCCTGGTGCGTCAGGAAACGCTGAACTGGCTGATGCCGGTCATGCAGGCGGGCAGCCGCTCCATCATCATTCCCGAACCGCTCGCCGAAGCGATCAGCAAGGACGAAGCCAAGGGCTCGCGCCTTGCCATGTGGGCCTGCGTGGTGCTGATGGACTATGTCGAGGTGCACTATCAGACCCTCGGCGCGGGCGCGAAAACAGACTTCTCGCGTGATCTCAACACCCGCCTCTTCAATGGCGGTTCGCCCTGGTCGTTTGATCTTGGCCGCTGGATGCGCCCCGGCTGGCCGCGCGAGCGTGACACGGCCTTTGACCGCACCGTGCATGCCCTGTGGTCGGAGAGCGATACCGCGCTTGCCCGCCGCGTGAACGAGGTGCTGGGCCCGGATTACCAGCCGGGTCAGACACACGGGCCGGATGGCGAGCTGGCCCGCGTGGAAGCCTCCAACAAGGATGTGCGCGATGCGCTGCGCAGCGCCGCCACCTCTCTGGTGCAGGCTGAACGCCTGCTGCAGGCCGATCCGAAGCTGGAGCAGGAAGGCCATACCAAGGCGATTGCCGCTGCGCGCGGGGCGTTTGACCAGTGTGCCGCGAGCTATCCTGGCTCGGTTGGGCGCGCCTTCATGCGCTACAGGCCGCCGCCCGGCCGCCAGTCCCGCTTTGCCAGCCCGCCGCGTACGGCGCGCGCCCGCGTGGAAAGCCAGCGTGGTCCGGGCCGCTATGCCGGGCAGGGGCAACGCAGAGGACCGCAGACCTTCATCTCGCCCAGCGAGGGATCACGCGCGGCCCAGCGCCTCTTGCGCCTCGCCGAGTTTGCCAGTGGGGATACGCTGGTGCGCAGCGGTGCCAGTGCCACAACGCGCGACACGATCCTGAAACGCATGCCGTTTGCGGAGTTTCTGGTGCGGCTGGTCGTGATGAGCCCGTCTGAGAACGAGGCGGAGGAATATGCCCGCATCGTGCGCATGCCTGCAGGCTCCAAGCTCGATATCAAGGTCGATGATGGGGCGCTTGCCCGCCTCGTGATCGACATGATGGCCCATCTGGGCATCTATGCGGCCCGCGCCGACACGCTGGAGGTGAAAGACAGCCCCAGCCTCATCCCCGATGTCGAGGACATGCCCGACTGGGTGCGCACCAGCCTTCACCTGACGGGCTTGCTGCTCAAGGTTGGTGTCCTGGTTGGCATCGGCTTTGTCGCCGGCGTGATCGCCGCGCGCATGGGCTGGATCTAGCGCTCGAAATCCTTGTCCTCCCCCGCGGGCGGGGGGAGACACAAGGGATGCTTACTCGCTTTGGGTTGGTTCTACGGCCATTTCGCTTCGGGCGGCATGGAGGAGAGGATGGAGGTGACGTTTCCGCCCGTCTCCAGCCCGAATTTCGTGCCCCGGTCATAGAGCAGGTTGAACTCGGCATAGCGACCGCGCCGGATCAGCTGTTCCTCGCGGTCTGCCTCGGTCCATGGCGTACCCATGCGCCGGGCCACGATTTCGGGATAGATCTCCAGAAACGCTTCGCCGACATCGCGGGTGAAGGCGAAATCCGCATCGTGATCGCCGCTGTCGAGATGATCGTAGAAAATCCCGCCAACGCCGCGCGGCTCGGAGCGGTGCTTCAGCCAGAAATACTCGTCGCACCACTTCTTGTACTTCTCGAAATAGGCCGGAACGAGCGCATCGCAGGCCGCTTTCGCGGCTGCGTGAAAGTCGGCCGCGTCCTCGAAATCCTCGCGGCGCTGATAGTCCTGCGTGGGGTTGAGGTCCATGCCGCCGCCAAACCAGCTCACCGTCGTGGTGATGAAGCGCGTATTCATGTGCACGGCAGGCACGTGCGGATTGCGCATATGAGCGATGAGGGAGATGCCGGTTGCAAAGAAGCGCGGGTCTTCAGCCGCGCCGCGCACATGCTTGGCAAAGTCCGGCGAGAAGCGGCCATAGACGGTTGAGCAGTGCACGCCGACCTTCTCGAACAGGCGCCCGCGCATCATGCCCATCACGCCGCCGCCAAGGTCTTCAGCCCCGTCACCGCGCGTCCATGGCGTGAACTCAAAGCGTCCCGGCTCGCCGGGGAAGAGATCGGCCGGGGCTTCTTCCTCCAGCGCCTCGAAGGCTGCGCAGATCCGGTCGCGGAGGCCCTCAAACCAGATGCGCGCATGCTCGCGGCGTTCATCCATGTCGGCGGCGGTGGATGTCTGCAGATCGGCCAAGCCAAAACCCTCTTAGCGTTGTGGTTATTAAGGGCGGCAGAAAAGACACTTAATCAGCCGACCGCAAGGGACGCAGTGCCGCAGGCTGGTATCCCCGGTCAAGCTTGGCTAGTTTCCGCCCGCCGGGAGAGGGGCTGACCGGCGCGTCTTGCCATCATCCTTCAGCCCCGCTGACGACCCGGACCCTGTGTTGATGTTGGCTAACCCTAATTCCGATCCGCTGGCAAACCTCATTGCTGCGCGCCAGAGCGAGAACCTGCTGGAAGTATCCCACGCAGCGCGCACGCTGCTGGCGGACAATCCGCCGCTGGGGGCCCGCTGGAGCGAGGTCGCAACCCTGCTCAATGAAGCAGGTGATCTGTCAGCCCTTTTGCAGGCCTGCCTGAAGCTGACAGAGGCGGTGCCGCACGATCTGCAGTCCTGGCTATGGCTCGCGAGCGCCTACACCCAGCTTGGCGAGAACCGCGCCGCACTGAAAGTCCTGCAGCCGCTGATCGCGGCCAGCTCCAATGACGCTGCGCTCGTGCGCCGCGTCGGGCGCATCCTGCTCGACCTGCGCATGTTTCCCGAGGCGCAGACCCTGTTTCGCTCCGCGATCGCCGGCAATCCCAACGACGTTATGGCCTGGGAGGGGCTGGCTCTGTCCAAGACCTTCATGCGCGATGATGACGACCTGGTCAGCCTCGATCAGTTGCGGCTGACATCGGGAGACGCCTTGAGTGCGCGCGAGCGGGGTATCCTCGCCTACGCGCTGGCCAAAGCTTACGAGGATATCGGCGAGGACGACATAGCCTCGCGCCGTGTCGCCGAAGCCGCGGCCTTCTACCGCACCGATGCGCCTTTCGACATGGACCAGCACGAGGAGGGCGTCCGGCGCATCCTCGATCTCTATGACGAGCGCTTTGCGGGTTATAATTTCGAGAATGGTCTCGTGGACAGCCGCCCTGTCTTCCTGATCGCTCCGCCCTGCTGCGGCGCGCAATGGCTGACGGGCGTGCTGGCTGCAGGCGGTGATATCGCCGCCTTGCCGCGCCGCAATGCGCTGTTCTGGATGAGCGCCTCACCGCTGGGTGACCAGACCCGCGAGCACATAATGGC
>CAZCEG010000020.1:0-7116 GCA_964497275.1 uncultured Oceanicaulis sp. | reverse complement strand
GCTGTCCGGACCTCAGGCCGGCGGGGTGCTGTCCGATGTGGCGGCCAACTATCTGCGCTACGTTACCGAGCTGACCGGCGAGGTGCGCCGCTGGATCGACCCCAGCTCGCTCTCAGAGCTTGCTGGCGGCGCGATGGGGCTGTGCCTGCCTGCCGCCCGCTTCGTGCGCATACGGCGTAATCCCGAAGATGCCGCATGGGCCATTTTCAAGCGGCGTTTTGCGACAGCCCGCCACTGGACCTATCACCCCGACGACATCGCGCGGGCGCTCGCCGCTCACGACCGGCTGGTGGCGCGCTGGGAAACCCTGTTCCCGGATCGCTTCCTGACCGTGAATTACGAGGATCTCTGCCAGACGCCCGAAGAAGAGGTGCGCCGGATTGCCTTCTTCGCCGGGGTGGATGCCGAGGCGTCCGTCAAGGCTGCGCTGAATACGGCTGACAGGCTGGCTGCCAGCCCGCCGGGCATCCATGCGCGCGCGGGGACCCGTATTGAGCCGGTTCGCGAGGCACTCGGCAGGGCGGGGCTTATCGCGCCAGCCGGGTGATCTCTGCGGCGATCAGGCTCGACAGGGCCGTTACACACCGGTCAAGCGGCGCGGTATTGTGCGCGACGCGTGCCAGAATCAGTGCGCCTTCCAGTCCCGAAAGGATCAGGGTTGCAAGTTCGGCGCTGCGCGCAGGGCCAAGCCCGTCAGCTTCCAGCCGGCCGGCCAGCACGCCCTGCCAGCCATCGAACAGCTCGCTCAGGGTTGCGCTCAGGGCGGGCGAGTGCGGGGCCTGTTCCAGTGCCAGCGTCGCCAGCGGGCAGCCCTGGGTGAAGCCGGACTTGTCCAGCCAGCCCGCCAGACGCGCACCAAACCTGCGCACCAGATCAGGCGTGCTCGAGGCGTCGTCCATCTCCTGCGCAAGAGACTGGCGAAAGCGTGCCCCGGCAAGTTCGGCTGCCGCGATGGCCAGGTCTTCCTTGCCGCCGGGAAAATAGTGATAGAGCGAGCCCTTGGGCGCGCCCGACAGGGCAAGGATTTCGGCTAGCCCTGTCGCGGCATAGCCACGTTCCTGAAACAGCCGTGCGGCAGCGCCGACAAGGCGGTCGCGTGTACTGCGTTCTGCCGGGGCTGATCCGGTCATGCCTGCTCTCCCGTGATTCGGCCTGTCATGCGCCGCTCGCCTTTACTTATCGCGCTGCTCCGGCAATATATAGACCAGTCGGTCTAATTTCAGGAGAGCCTCATGGAAGGTCAGTCCCATTCAGCCACCGGATCATCGAGGTCCGCCCCCGCGCCACTGGTGGATGCGGCCACCTTCCGCGAGATCGTGAAGATCCAGCCCTTCACCAGCTGGGCGGGCCTCGAAGTCGTGCGGGTAGAGCATGGCTTTGTGGAGACGCGCATGAGCTTGCGCAAGGACGTCATGGTCCAGCACCATGGCTTCCTGCATGGCGGGCTGATCGCCTTCCTGGCCGATAATGTCAGCGCCTATGCGGCTGCGACCACGATTGGCGATGTGCTGACAGCGCAGTTCTCGGTCAATTATCTTGCACCCGGTGTCGGCGAGGCGTTCATTGCGCGCGGCCATGTCGTCAAGGCGGGCAAGCGGCAGGTCGTGACCCGTGCTGATATCTTCGCGGTGAAGGATGGCGAGGAAAAGCTGATCGCTGTCGCCAATGCGGTCATCCTGCCTGCCGGGGCAGTCGCGCTGACCGAAGCGCCGCGCGCACAAGCAGGCTGAGACGCTTTCGCGCAGATAATCTGGTTGAAAAATGAGCGCCTTCATTTTAATCCCGCGCCATACGAAGCGTGGGCGGGGTGGGCAAGCTGCGGCGTTGAGACGCAAGGTAGCCTCCCGTCAGCCGCGCTAGATCAGTAGGCACGTCCCGTCCGTGGGGCCCTTGCGGGCTCGCATGGACACACGCCATACCTGTGGCGTGAGAGGGCCTTGCCAGCCGCGGTGAGAGAGGTCTGCGCGTGACAGAAGCTACCCAACCTAATGGCGCCCACGGCGAGGAGCCGACCCGGCGTGACTTCATCTATATTGCCACTGGCGGCGCTCTTGCCGTTGGCGGCGCGTTCACGATCTGGCCGTTCATTGACCAGATGAACCCGGCGGCCGACACGCTGGCGCTGGCCACGACAGAGGTGAACATTTCCGAGCTCGAAGAGGGTCAGGAAATCACGGTGATATATCGTGAGCGTCCGCATTTCGTGCGCCGCCGCACCGCTTCGGAAGTGGAATCGGCCCGCGAGGTCAATATCGCGAGCCTGCCAGACCGCGATGCGCGCAACTTCAATCTGGGTGACGGTGCGCCGGCGACCGACGAGAATCGCTCCGCGCTTACCGCTGCCCTGGCCGATGGGGTCGAGATCGAGGACGCCGTGCGCGCCTCGCTGCTCGTGACCAGCGCCAACTGCACCCATCTGGGCTGCGTTCCGACCGAAGGTGCGGGCGATTATGGCGCGTGGTTCTGCCCGTGCCACGGCTCGCACTACGACACCTCTGGCCGCATTCGCCGCGGCCCGGCCCCGGAGAATCTCTCCGTGCCGATCATGACCTTTACCTCAGCCTCTGTGCTGCGCCTCGGCTAGGGAAAACCAAGCGATGAGCGGACCTTCGACTTACGAACCGAAAACCGGCTTTACCAAGTGGCTTGATGCCCGCCTGCCGATCGTGCGGCTGGGCTGGGACTCCTTCGTGGATTTCCCGACGCCGCGTAACCTGAATTACTGGTACACGTTCGGCGGCATTCTCACGGTATGCCTGATGATCCAGATCATCACCGGCATCGTGCTGGCCATGCACTACGTGCCCCATATCGATCACGCCTTTGCCAGCGTGCAGCGCATCGACCGCGATGTGAATTTCGGCTGGCTGATCCGCTCCATCCACGCGGTCGGCGCCTCGATGTTCTTCCTCGCCGTCTACATGCACATCTTCCGCGGGCTCTATTACGGCTCCTACAAGGCGCCGCGCGAACTTCTGTGGATTCTTGGCGTTGTCATCTACCTTTTGATGATGGCCGCCGCCTTCCTCGGCTATGTGCTGCCCTGGGGCCAGATGTCCTACTGGGGCGCGATGGTGATCACGAACCTTCTCGGTGCGTTCCCGCTCATTGGCGGCCCGATCACCGAATGGCTGTGGGGCGGGTTCTCTGTCGGCAATGCGACGCTGAACCGCTTCTTCTCGCTGCACTACCTCATTCCGTTCCTGATTGCGGGCGTGGTCGCGCTGCACGTCTGGGCGCTGCACGTTCCGGGCAATAACAACCCGACGGGCATCGAGGTGAAGTCCAACCGCGATACGCTGCCCTTCCACCCGTACTATACGTCCAAGGACGGGTTCGCGATCGTGCTGTTCATGGTCATCTTCGCCTTCTTCGTCTTCTACTGGCCGGATGCGCTTGGCCACTCGGACAACTTCATTCCGGCTGACCCGCTGGTCACGCCTGCGCTGATCGTGCCCGAATGGTATCTCCTGCCCTTCTACGCGATCCTGCGCGCTGTGCCGGACAAGCTGGGCGGTGTGCTGCTGATGTTTGGTGCCATCGGCATCCTGTTCGTACTGCCCTGGCTCGACACGTCCAAGGTGCGCTCCATGCGCTACCGTCCGCTGGCGCGCTGGTTCTTCGGCTTCTTCGTCATCGCGTGCCTGGGCCTCGGCTGGGCTGGCGCAGAGCTGCCGGACACGCTGGTGCCCGGGCTTGGCGCCATCGGCGTGGACTTCCTGCTGCTGGGCCGCGTCCTGACTATCTACTACTTCGCCTACTTCCTCGTGATCCTGCCCGTGCTGGGCTTTGTGGAGAAACCGTCCGAGCGGCCGGCCTCCATCGAAGCTGCCGTGCTGGGCGGGTCGTCCAAATCCGCGCCTGCCGCGGTTCCGGCCGAATAGGAGTGACTGGAACAATGCGTCTGATCCGCACCCTCCTGATCGCCACCACGGGCGCGCTGGCCGCAGTCGGCCTTGCGTCCGCGGCGGGCGAGTACCGCAAGCCTGAACCGCACCGCTTCTCGTTTGATGGGCCGTTCAGCTCGTTCGACCGGGCGGCTGTCCAGCGGGGCTTCTATGTCTACACGCAGGTCTGTGCGGCCTGTCACAGCATGGAGCACCTGTCCTTCCGCCATCTCGGTCAGCGCGGTGGTCCGTTCTACGATCCGAACTTCCCCAATCCGAACGACAACCCGGTTGTCCGCGCGATTGCCGCCGAGTTCATCGTCGAGGACGGTCCCGATGATTTCGGCGAAATGTTCGAGCGCGCCGGACGTCCGTCCGACCGCTTCCCCTCTCCCTATGCCAACGAGCAGCAGGGCCGGGCGGCCAATAACGGCGCCTATCCGCCTGACCTCTCGATCATCACGCGCGCGCGTCACTATGGTGCGCCCTATATCCGCTCGCTGATGATGGGCTATGGCGAGGAACCGCCTGCTGACCTGACGGTCGGTGTCGGCCTCTACTACAATCCGTACTTCCCGGGCGGGCTCATCGCCATGCCGCCGCAGTTTGAAGACGGGCTGCTGGAGTATGCCGACGGCACCGAAGCCACTGTCGAGCAGATGGCCAATGACGTGACCGAGTTCTTCGCCTGGGCGTCCGACCCGCACATGGAACAGCGCAAGAGCATGGGCCTGATGGTCCTGCTCTACCTGATCATCCTGTGCGGCCTCCTGTTCTTCACCTACCGCCAGGTCTGGTCGAAGGTGAAGCACTAGCGTTCGGGTCGGGCACCACACGGTGGTACCCTTTACGAGCTCAAGCGGGCCGTCCCGGACAGGGGGCGGCCCGTTCTGTTTAAACTGCGGGCGCGGCAGGACGCGATGACCAAGGATCCGATCGATGTAATCGCCTACGAGGCGCGCTGGGCCGATGAGGGGCTGGCCCATGCGGAAGCTGTCGCGGCCGCGCTCGGGCCTCTGGCGCTGCGTGTGGATCATGTTGGCTCGACAGCCGTGCCGGGTCTTGCTGCAAAGGACGTGATCGACGTTCAGGCGATTGTGCTGCGTCTTGAGGATGAGGGCATTGTTCCGGCCATGCTGGCGGCCGGCTACCGCTTCCGTGACAGCAATACCTATGATCCGCCTCATCCGGAAAGTCCGCCCGCCCTTGGCGAGGATGACTGGCGCAAGCTCTATTTCCGTGAGGAAAAGGGCACCCGCCGCGTGCACATCCATGTCCGCCGCAACGGCGCGGCAGCAGCGCGCAATGCGCTTTTGCTGCGTGATTTTCTGCGCGATGATGCGCCGTCGCGCCGGGACTATGGGGAGTTCAAGACGGCGCTGGCGATCAAGACGCGCAAGGACAGGGATGCCTATCAGGCGATCAAGCGGCCCTTCATTTCCCTGGCGCTGCGCAGCGCGGAAAGCTGGGCTGAACTGACGCGCTGGCGGCCGGGCGCGCCTGACGCCTATTGGAGGAGCGCGGAATGACGGACTGGGTATTGGGGGTCATAGGCGGTTCGGGCCTCTACCAGCTCGACGGGCTGGACGATATTCGCCATCAGCGCGTGGAGACCCCGTGGGGCTCTCCGTCGGGTGAGCTGATACGCGGCCGGCTGAACGGTGTGGAGCTGGTCTTCCTGGCCCGCCATGGCAAAGGCCATCGCCTGTCGCCCAGCGCCATCAACTACCGCGCCAATATCCACGCGCTGAAACGCGCCGGGGTTACCGATGTGCTCTCCTTCTCCGCCTGCGGTTCGCTGCGCGAGGAGCTCTCGCCGGGCACATTCGTGATCGTGGACCAGTACGTGGATCGCACGTTTGCGCGTGAGAAGAGCTTTTTTGGTCCGGGCTGCGTGGCGCATGTGCCGATGGCAGACCCTGTCTGCAAGCGCCTGTCGGGGCTTGCAGCCGATGGCGCGCGCGCGGCGGGCGTGGAGAAGGTTGTCGAGGGCGGCACCTATCTCGCCATGGAAGGCCCGCAATTCTCCACCCGCGCGGAAAGCCATCTCTATCGCGCCTGGGGTCTCGACGTGATCGGCATGACCAACATGCCGGAAGCCAAGCTCGCGCGCGAAGCCGAGCTTCCCTATGCCAGTGTCTGCATGGTCACCGATTATGATTGCTGGCGCGAAAGCGATTCCGATGTCGATATCAACGACATCCTCGCGGTGATGGCTGACAATACGGTTTTCGCCCACCAGGTGATTGCCCATGTCACGCGCGAAATGGGCAAGGCCGCGCGCACCCCTGATCCTGCGGGCATCGGCAGTGTTCTTGACCACGCCATCATCACCGCGCCGGAGCATCGTGATCCCGAGTTGGTGGCCAAACTCTCAACGATTGCCGGGCGGGTTCTCTCCCGCGCCTGAGGCGTGGGTAGATAAGTTTTCCACAGTCTGAGCCGGCAGGGCGGCCCCTTGGCGTGCGCTCTCAGGTGCTGCTCGACTGAAATCAGGTGTGGAAAACATTGGCCTTCAGCGAGGCAAAAATCCAATAAACTAATTAAAACATAGAGATAACATCCGGGTGCCGCTTGGGCGCGCGCCCCTTTTCATCCGTGTTCAGACATATTACAGTAATATGACGGTCAGGCGACGATTATGTGTCGTTTCTGCCGCGTGGACGGCATTTTCCGTCCGTTGCCCTGCGCTGCGATCCCGGGATCGCCCGTGAGTACGACGCTCTTCTGCTGGACTCCCTGATGGGGTTGGCTGGCGTGATCCGCGATGCCATCGATGAAGTGGCCCCCGACATTCCGGGGAGCTTCTGCGCCTGCTATGGCGACATCCGCCATGCCGGCCCGCTGGCGCGACGTCTGGCGGGTGCGGACCATGCGCCGCTAGTCAGGATCAACAACGCCCGCTATCTGAGCCCCGAGATGCGCTCGTTCCCCAGCCGCATGTACCAGGGCGCGGTGCAGGTCGCAGGACTCGATCCGGACATCACGATCCTCGCGGAAACCGACACCTGTCCGCAAAACCGCTACAGCACCGGTGCCCACCTGATGCACGCGCACTACACCGGCTCGATCCTCGAAGGTTGCCACGGTGCCAAGCACTGGATCACCCGCACCCACGTCTACCAGCCGGCCAGCGGCACCGCCTACCGGGCGATTCTCACGCGGCACCACGGTTTCTACGAGACCTTGTTCCGGGCCGTCCAGGACAGTAGCCCGACCGACTATGCCG
>CAZCEG010000019.1:0-14833 GCA_964497275.1 uncultured Oceanicaulis sp. | reverse complement strand
GGCAAGCGCCGCCGGCTCACGACATAGCACGAGACGGACTGAAAGCCTGCGCTCGACGGATGCAAACGCCTGTCCGCCCGCTGCAAAAGTCTGTACGCCCGCGCCTTCGGGATTCTGTCAATATTTTAATTTGATCAACTTGTATAAAATTTGCTATCGATCATCCAACAAACTGATGGAGGCCGTGATGGCAAACCCGGAAAGCGCCTATGGGCGGTATATGAAGCGTACGTTTTCCAGCCCACTGGTGGAGCGGTTTCAGACGCGCACCATCCGGCGGCTGCTGGTCGTCACGATGCTGGCCAATATCGGGGCCTGCGTCGCAGCACCGCTCCTGACCGGCATTGACTGGCTGGGCATTCCGTTTTTTCTCGCCTTTTTCCCGCTGGCCGGAATGATCAACCTGTCGGTTCGCGGCGTGACCGAGATCCCGCTGTCCTCGCTCGATGAGCATCAGGCCCAGCTGCGCCTGTTCAGCTTCTCCATGGCCTATTATCCCGCGATTGCGCTGGCCTTGCTGGCCGGGATTTTCGGTCCCCAGCTGATCGAGACCCTGCCTGCACCGGTCGCGGTCTGCCTAGGCGGGATCGCCGGCGGCACGCTTCTCGGCCTGCCTGCCCTGCTGCTCGCCTGGCGGCTGCCCGATGAAGACGGTCTGATGGACGAGGACGCATGAGCGAGCGGGAGACAAGGCTGCACACCCGCCTGCCCATGCTGCGCGCAGAGCGTGGCATGAGCCGGCGCGAACTGGCCGAGGCGCTAGGCGTTCACTACCAGACCATCGGCTATATCGAGCGCGGCGAGTACATGCCGTCCATGGAGATCGGCCTGAAGGCTGCCGCGCTCTTTGCCCTGCCCGTCGAAGCGATCTTCTCGCTGGAACCCTTCCCGACGCTGGATGGTGAGGCGTTGCTACGCCGGACCGGGTGACTACCCGCCTGCGCAGGCGCGGAACGCCTCTGCCGTGTTCTGGCGCTCTTCCAGTGCCTCATAGGCCGTCCAGTGAATATCGGTCGCGATGACGGTTACACCACCCTCGGCGATCTCGCGATAGATGGAGGCGTCCCCGCTCTCCATCACGTCGCGGTCGATATACCAGAGCGCTCCAAAGGCGATCGGAATATCAGCAGCCGCCACCATCTCCCAGATATCCGGGCGCGGCTCACGATGCACGCCCGTCCACGCCATCAGGCGGGCCGGATCGATCCCGGCAGCCAGCAGCGCATCAAGGTGCTCCTGCTCGGTAATCTGGATGGAGATGACGACATTCTCGTCGGCCTGCGCGGCGCGGATCGCATCCTCCACCGAATAGGTGATCACGGCGGCATAGGAGAGCGCATCATTGGCAACTACTTCGGCAACGACGTCTTCCACCGGCACGGTGCGCTTTACATCGAGCTGGACGAGAGCCCGGCCCCGCGCCCAGTTGAGTACCTCGGCAAGGCTCGGCGCCCGGAAGGCGGTTGTATTGCCCTGATTGTCGATCAGCTGGAGCGCGGACAGTTCGGCAAAGGTCATGTCGCTGACATTGCCCGCGCCAGTGGTCGTGCGCTCCAGCGTCTCGTCATGCATGAGCACGATCACGCCGTCAGAGGTACGCCGCAGGTCGAGTTCAAGGATCATCGGGCCTTGCGACAGCGTGTTGGCCGCCGTCTCGATGGCGTTCTCCGGAAAGCCTTCCTCCACACCGCCGCGATGAGCGCTGATGATCGTAGCATCACGGTCACGCAGGCAGCGCAGCACGTCGGTGGTACGCTGGCCTTCGGGCACGATGGCAGCCACCAGCGGTTCGGGCAGGGTGAAGCCTGCAGGCTGGACGGCAGGCGCTTCGGCCATGGCCTGCGAGGTATCGGCTGGCATCTCGATCTCGCCCACCGGCTCGCCACATCCCGCCAGCAGCAATGCGATGGCGAGAGGGGCGGGAAACAGCAGGCGGGCGGGATCGATGAAGGGCATGACCTGGTCCTTGTCGCAGGGAGGAGTGATGGTGACCGCTAGTAGCGCAAAGAGATGCGGAAATCGACTGTGCGGCCGTAAGTTCCGTCACCCAGCTTGTACTCATATTCCGTGTCGAGAATATTCTTCACCGAGCCCTGCAGCATCACATTGTCGGTGAGCCGGTATCGGGCTGCGATATTGAAGAGCTCAAAGCCCGGCATCTGGAAGGTGGACGGGAAGTCGGACAGGAAGTCCGAGCGGGCATAGCCGTCAAAGGTCAGGTCCAGCCGGTCGGTGGCGCGCGCGGTCAGCGCAAAGCTGACCTCATGCTCGGGCCGTCCGAAAAGCTGCTGCCCGTTGGAGGCCTGGATCGAGCGGGCATTGGTGTAGGCGATGCTGGCATCCAGCCAGTCCGTCAGCGCCGCACTGAATTCCAGTTCCACTCCGTCCATCTCGATCACGGACGATATGTTCTGCGGCTGGCTGACGCCCAGTGCCGGATTGAACACCGAGAAGATGCCGTTATCGGCCTCGCCATAATACGCGGTGACGCCCAGCCTGTAATTACCGCCTGGCGAGGTGAAATCCACCCCGCCATCGATCATCCAGGTCTCCTCGGTGGCAAGGTCGGGATTGCCCTGGAAGGTCGCGGACTGACCGAAAAGCTGGCGCAGGCTGGGCGCCTCGCGGCCCGACCCCAGCGAGGAACGCAGGCGGACGCCCCACGCACCGGTCAGGCTGTCTGGAAGACCGTAGGACACGGCGATGCGGCCGGTCTGGACGCCGCCAAACTGCTCGTTCTCGTCATGGCGCACCGAAAGCGAGAGGAAGAGATCGCTGGCCATCTGCCAGTTCAGGTTCGCGTAGAGGCCGAGATTGTCGATGCTGCGGTCAATGGCGGCAAACTGTGCGCCGCGCACATTGCGGTAGAGCGCCGCCTCGCGCGTTGCATCAAGACCGATGAGGAAGAAGCTGTCCGGCCCGAACAGGCTGCCCGCCTCGCCGAAGGAATAGCTTGCAAAATACTGGAGCTCGGAGACCTCGCCGACGCTTTCCACTGCGCTTGCAGGCGCGTCAGACAGGCTTTCAATGCGGGTGTGCGCCAGCTGCGCATTATGCACCAGCCGCCCGCCAAGCTGGGCAAAGGACACCCCGCCATAGGCGACCAGCTGGTCGTTATCGACAAAGCCCGGCGAGTCCTGGAACAGGAAGTTCGGCAGCACCGGATCACCAAACAGGAACGCGTTATCGGTCTGGTTGACGGCCTGCACATAGCGCACCCCGCCGCGGAAATCGAAATCGGGCGTGAACTGGTAGTCGATATTCAGCGAGAGCGTGGTGTTGCGATAGCCGTCGGGCTCGATATTGCCCGGCGGACGGCTGGCGATCGAGATGCCGTCGGTCTCGAAATAGGAGGCCGAGGCCGCATAGCCGAGATTGCCGACAGCGCCTTGCGAACCGAGGCCGAGCTGCAGAGTGTCGTAGGTGCCATAGCCACCGGTCAGGCGGAAATCCGGCTCGCCCGTGCCCCGGCGCGTGGTGATGGCAATGACACCGGCGACCGCGTCCGCGCCGTAAATGCCAGACTGCGGCCCGCGCAGAACCTCGACCCGCTCGATCATGTCCAGCATCACGTGCTGGATGCCGAACTGGCTGGAAAACTCCGAAGGATTATTGACCCGTACGCCATCGACCAGCACCAGGGTGTGCTTGGTCGTAAAGCCGCGCATGCGCACCTGCGTGTTCTGGCCGTAGCCGCCAGAGCGGGTGATCGCGACGCCCGGGATCCGGTTCAGCACGTCATCCAGCGCGCGCAGATCCTGCAGCTCGATCTGTTCCAGCGTGATTACGCTGGCTGCCGAGCCGACCTGATCGATGCGCTGGGGCACGCGGCTGACGACCGTGATCACCTCGACATTCGCCGGGCGCGTCTGCGTTTCGGCGCCGGTATCGGTCTGGGCCGACAGGCTTGCGGCGGTGAGCGGAACAAGGGCACTGGCGGCAAGAAGCTCGCGCAGGATGCGGGCGCGGTTTGTGGTCGGTTTCATGGATCCCCTCCGGTGCTGGACTGCACACGGGGACATCATTTGCATCAGTTGTGTGACAGCTGCGGGAAGGCGCCGACAAACTTCCGTGACCGGAGCGCATAAGAACGCCTTGCAACGGACGAACTGTCACACACGCGTCATCCATGGATGCGACATTGAGGTTTGGCCCCGGAGGGTCGCCATGGACAAGACGAGTGATTACTGGCCGCGCCTTATCCGGTCGCTTCGCGAGCGGGAACACCTGAGTCAGCAGGCTCTGGCAGAGAGGATCGGCGTCGACCAGACGAGCATTTCGCGCTGGGAGCGCGGGCGGGACCTGCCCGGCTTCAAGCAGCGCCAGCGTATTCGCGACCTTTATCGCCGCCATGCCGGCAGCCGTCAGGACCAGGTGACCCGTGCGCGGGTGCGCAATGCCTTCTGGCCGAGCTCGCTTGTCGGTCCGGGCGCAGTTTTCATCGAGATCAATACCCGCGCCCTGTCAGAGATAGGACTGACGCTGACCGATCTGCGCGGGCGCACGATTTACGGGCTGTTCGGCCCGCAGGTCGATGACGTGACCGAGCGCTGGGAGCATACCGGGATATTCGATGGCGATCTGGCGATGACGATCTCGCTGAACCGTATCGACCGGCCTGACGGGCCCGTCTTCGTCAAGACGCTCGACACCCCCCATTTCACCAGCGATGGCGATATCTGGTGCCTGTGCGAGATACAGCGTATCAGCGAGGCGGAACATGCCCGCCTGATGAAGGAGTTTGGCAGCGCGAACTTCTCGCTGCCGTTCGACGCCCTACCGGCCTAGAAAACGCTCACTCGTCCTCATAGATGGCGACATAGCGCTCGCGGCCATGGCCCCAGCTGGCGCGGTACATGCCCGGCGTGTTCATCGCCCAGACCGGCTCGCCGACGAACAGCATCACGATGCCGCCATCCCCGCCATCGGCCAGCAGGGTTTCCATCATCCTGTCGGCAGCCATCTGCGCGGCGGTGGCAAATTCGTGCTCCATCATCAGCCGGTTGGCCTCATGACAGATCGTGGCAGCGACATTGAAGCGGATGAAGTATTCACCCGTGCCCGTGGCGGAAAGCCCGCAGCGCTGGTCCGCCCAGGTGCCTGCCCCGATGACCGGCGTATCGCCGACCCTGCCCCATCTTTTTGCCGTCGTGCCACCCGTGGAGGTGCCCGCGACCGTCACGCCATTGGTGTCCAGCACCACCACGCCGACCGTGCCGAAGCGGTGCTCGCGCTCCATCAGATCAAGCGCGCCTTCGCGGATCGGCTGCGGCTCCGGCGCGCCGTCCGGGCGCGGCGGGATGGGAAGGCCGAGGCGCTGCAGCTGACGTTCCAGCCCCTGCCAGCGGCGCTCGGTGAAGAAGAAGGATTGCTCTGCTGTCTCAAGACCTTGCTCGGCAGCGAAGCTCTCCGCCCCATCGCCGATCAGCATGACATGCGGGCTATGCTCCATCACGGCGCGGGCCAGCGAGATCGGATAGCGCACGCCCGTCACCCCGGCGACAGCGCCAGCAGCCCGGGTGTGGCCGACCATGATGGAGGCATCAAGTTCCACCCGGCCTTCTGCGGTGAACACCGCGCCGCGCCCGGCATTGAAGAGCGGATTGTCTTCGAGCGTGCGGATGACCGCCTCGACGACGTCCACCCCGTCTTCGCCCTGCATCAGCATCTCGCCGCCAAGCGCCAGGGCAGCATCGAGCGCCGCGCGATAGGCCGCTTCGGTCTCGGCATCCATGGCGCCGCGCTCGATTACGCCCGCCCCGCCATGGATGATGATGGACCATTCTGCTTCGCCTGCCCGCTCAGCCAGCGCCTGCGGCGCGGCCAGTAAAAGGGCGAACATGGCAATCAGGGTGCGGATCATCTCATCTCTCCGGTTTGGTTTGAGGGGGTATGATACCCCCGGATCAGAAGGTGAGGATAACTTTCCCCTTCACCCGGCGTTCCATGATGTCGGCAAAGGCTTTACGGAAATCATCGAGCGGATAGGCCGCCGAAATATGCGGCACGATCTTTCCCGCCTCGTAGAGATCGAAGAGCTCTTTCATGTTCTGCGCGTTCTCGCGCGGATTGCGGCCCGCCCACGCGCCCCAGAACACGCCGAGAATGTCGCGGCTGTTGAGAAGGGCCAGATTGAGCGGCACTTTCGGGATCGGCCCAGCAGCAAAGCCGATGACGAGATAGCGCCCGCCCCACCCAGTAGCGCGCAGCGCCGCCTCGGAGTAATCGCCGCCCACCGGGTCATAGACCACATCGACGCCCTTATTGCCGGTGATCTCGCGCACACGCGCTTTCAGATCCTCACTTGCATAATTGATCAGCTCGTCCGCGCCCGCCTCTTTCGCGACCTCCAGCTTTTCCGCCGATGAGGCGGCAGCGATCACCTTCGCGCCCATGGCTTTGGCGAGCTGCACAGTGGCAAGACCCACCCCGCCCGCTGCACCCAGCACCAGCACCGTCTCGCCGGGCTTCAGTTTCGCGCGCTGTTTGAGGGCGTGGTAAGAGGTGCCGTAAATCGTGGTGAAGGCGGCGGCGTGCTCAAAGCTCATCACGTCAGGGATCGGGATGACCTGCGCTGCAGGCGCGACCGCCTGCTCGGCAAATCCGCCCAGCATGGTCGCCACGATCACCCTGTCGCCCGGCTTGAAGCCGCTGGTGTTCTTGCCCAGTTCCGAAACCACGCCCGCACATTCCGTGCCCGGAATGAAGGGAAAGGGCGGCTGGGCCTGATACTTGCCTTCCACCAGAAGGATGTCGGGGAAGTTCACGCCCGCGGCCTTCACATCAACCTGCACAAACCCCTCATGGAGCGGCGGAGCCTCAACCTCGGCCACTTCCAGCTGGTCATAGGGGGCAAATTCCTTGCAGATCAGGGCGCGCATGTGGGCAGAACTCCATTCAGACTGTTTTCAGGCGCCGACCATAGAGGCTCGCCCACGCCCTGCGCAATGCGCAGTCGCCCATCCCTTCCCCGACCCCGACACGTTCATGCCTACGGCCACTTCACACGAGCCCACTGCATTGCGGCTGGCCGCCTGACGCTGGCGTGCCAGGGCAACGTACAGAGCGGGCGCGTTGATCCTGTCAGACCGCAGACATTTGCCCTCAGGATCAGGAATAGCGCTTGCTCTGACCTGAAACGGCTGATCAACTCCGCACTCCTGGGAGGGGAGGCCGCACATGTCTGACAGCACAAGCAATATTCGATCCTGGCATCCGGCATGGCTGGCGATTGCGGCCGGTTTTGCCACGCTGGCGCTGGCGGCCTGCGCAACAGTGCCGCGCGGCGAGCCACAGGCCATGCCGCGCTTTGACTCCGATCAGGACCTTCGCGATTTCCTTGCCCCGGATGGCGACCTGCTGGTCAGTGCGATGGCAGGCATCCCGGCACCACCCCCGCCGCCGCCACCACCACCCCCGCCGCCACCGCCGGGGGCCGCCCCTGCATCGCCACCGGCAGAAGCGTCCGCTCCATCATCAGAGCCTGTCGTCATGGCATCGGACGTGAGCGCAGCAGACGGCGAGTCCATCACCAACGTGCAGGTGGCTGGCGTTGATGAAGGCGGGATCGTCAAGGTGATGGGCGATTATCTGGTCATTCTAAGGCGGGGCAGACTGTTCACCGTGTCTACGGCAGGTGGCGACCTGCAGGCCGTGGACTCCATCGACGCCTATCCGCCGGGCGCCAGTGCCCGCTTTGACTGGTATGACGAAATGCTGGTCTCGGGCGATCTGGTCGTCGTCATCGGCTACAGCTATCGGCGCGGTGGAACCGAGATCAACCGCTTCCGCATGGCGCCCGACGGGAGCCTCTCCTTCATCGACTCCCATCATCTCAGAACGGACGATTATTATTCGGACCGCAATTACGCCTCCCGCCTGATCGGCAACCGGCTGGTCCTTTATGCGCCGCTATCCTTCCGCTGGAACTCGCGCGATGTGCTCGACGACCTGCCGGGCCTCAGCCGCTGGTCGCCCGACCGCGAAGGGCCGGAGTTCAAGCGCATCGCCAGCGCGAGCAATGTCTTCATTCCCGCCCCCTTGCGGGCGAGCGGTGCAGAATCGGTCGAAGCGATGCACACTGTGACACAATGCGATCTGGCAGCGCCGGAGCTGAGTTGCGACGCCACCATCGTGCTGGGGCCGGAGGCAAACGCATTTTATGTCTCGTCCGACCACGTCTATGTCTGGCTCGAGACGAACCGTTATGACGCGGCGGAAAGCCCTAACTTTCTCATCCGGATAGCGCTGGATGACCAGCCACCAAGCGCTGTCCGGGTGGCAGGAATTCCGCTCGACCAGTTCTCTTTCAACGCCAGCCTGGCCAGTAACCGGATTGACGTGCTGGTCGGCGATGCGAGCTATGACGATCCGATGTGGGATACGGAGGAGACCAGAGGCCGCCCTGCCCTCTTGCGCCTGCCTCTGGCGCGCTTTGGCGATGGCAGCATCGCGGCGCCCGCCTCCGACTATCAGCTCCTGCCGGGTGACGAATACGCCTATCTCAACCGCAACCGCTTCATTGGTGACCGGGTGCTCTACAGCCTTCAACGCTACTCGGACAGCAGGCTTAGTTACTCCCTTGTGGTGGTTCCCGTGGAAGGCGGCGAGCCGGTAGAGCTTGCCGTACCCGAAGGGATCGACCGTATCGAACAGCTCGGCCGTGATGCTATTGTTGTCGGCGGGGCAGAGGCGGCGGCATTTCTCACGGTCGATCTCACCGGGCCAGAGCCCTCCATCATCGACCGCTATACTGAAGGCGGCGCCCGCGAAGCAGAATCGCGCAGCCACGCCTTCTTCTACCGGCCTGATCCGGGCAGTGCTGACGGTGCGGACGGCCTTCTGGGCCTGCCCGTGATCAATCGCGGGCGCGGAACCGGTGACGCGGACATGTTGTTCCTGCGCCGGGACGCGCGCAGGCTTCTCGCGTATGGACGCCTTGAATCGCAAGCGCCCGGCTATCTGGACGATGGCTGTCAGGCTTCGTGTGTGGACTGGTATGGCGATGCGCGGCCCATCTTCCTGCGCGGCCGGGTGTTCGCCCTTCTGGGCTATGAGCTGGTAGAGGGCGACGCGTCCGGCCAGCGCATCCGCGAGGTCCGGCGCATCAATTACGGCCCTCGCCCTGCGGTCCCGGCAAAGGATTGACAGGGCCGGCTGTTGCGCCAGGCGCCATGGAAGCGGACAGGCGCCATGGCGGCCATGCGCGTGCCCATCGCCCTGTCCGGGATAGGCGGGATTTCAAAGGGAAGGAAATGGTGCCCAGGGCCGGAATCGAACCAGCGACACGCGGATTTTCAATCCGAGGTCTACCTAACAATATCAACGCATTAGCCCCTCCGTGCAGCGTCCGTGCAGCATGATTTAGCCGGAGCGGGTGTAACTGGGCGGGAATGCGTTCCCGTTTGTTCACGGGCCGGGAAGGCGAAGTCCTAGAAAAACCCGGGTCCTGGGACCCTGTGTGTGGGTGATGTGTCAGGATGTTTGCGGGACGGAGGCCGTTGGGTTCCAGGTCTTTGAAGACCGTGACCCGGCCCGGACCCCGTCCCGCACACCTTGGTTCAACCTGAACAGTTGCACGAGGCCGGTTGCATCGGACCTCGCATTACAGGAACAGGCATCATGACTTTACCCCATCGCTATATCGGATGCGACATCTCCAAGCTCTGGCTTGATCTTTATGATCCCCGGCAGGGCCGCGTCCGGCGTATCGCCAACACGCGCAAGGCCACGCAAGACCTTGCCCGGTCGCTGGCCGGTTCGCCGGCCTTCGTCGTATTCGAGGCCACCGGCCCTTATGAACGGGCCCTGCGCGCGGCGCTGCACGCGGCCGGTATAGCCTGTGCCCGCATCAACCCGGCCCAGGCCCGCCGCTATGCCCAGGCGCTGGGCAGGCGCGCCAAGACCGATGCGCTGGACGCCCGCCTGCTCGCCGATCTGGGCGCCCGGTTGCAGCCTGATCGCGACCCGGCCCCCTGCCCGCATCGCGAACGCCTTGCCGCCTTGAGCGCAAGGCGCGACCAGCTCGTGGCCATGCGCGTGATGGAGACAAACCGGCTGGAGCAGGCGGGCGAGCGCATCATCCGCCTTGATATCCGCCGGGCCATCGCCCGCCTCGGGGCTGCCATCGCCCGTCTCGATGCCGAGATCAGCGCCAGCATCACCCGCCAGGACAGCTTGCGCCGGCAGGCCCGCCTGCTGGCCAGCGCACCAGGGATCGGCGTGGTCAGCATCCATGTGCTGCTGGCTCTCATGCCCGAGCTGGGCCAGGCCAGCCCCAAGGCGCTCGCCGCCATGGCAGGACTGGCCCCGTTCAATCACGACTCAGGACGCATGAAGGGCCAGCGCGCCATCGCCGGAGGACGAAGACGCGTACGCCAGGCCCTCTACATCGCCGCCATGCGGGCCAAAGCCTTATGCCCGCACCTCAAAGCCTTCGCACAGCGTCTGGAAAACAGCGCAAAGCCAAAGAAAGTCATCATCATAGCCGTCGCCAGAAAACTCCTCACCCGCCTGAATGCCATGCTCAGGGACCAGACAACCTACGCCACTACATGACACAGTTGCCGGGTCATGAGGGTGCTCGAGATAGTTTTGGCGACGGGACCCATATGGGCTCAGCCGGTGCCCAGCAGCTTCGCGGCCACGCCTTCGGCTGCCTGGGCATCCCGGTCGTCATCCCGGAAAAGATACCCATAGGTGTCGAACGTCATTTGGATCGAGGCGTGGCCCATGAGGTCCTGGATGCGTTTGGGACCCATACCTTGCTCGATGAACAGCGCCGCCGCCGCGTGCCGGAGATCGTGAAAGCGGAAGACGGGTTTGTCATCCTGGTCCACAAGCCCTGCGGCCTTCATCGTAGGCACAAAGCGCCGGTTCCAGATGTTGGAGCCGCTTTCCACGCGTCCAGCGCCATTGGGGAAGACCAGCTGCTCCGGGCCGTTGGGGCATTTCAGCTTCCAGGCCTTGAGCTCACGCATCAGGTTGGCACCCATCGGAATATCGCGATGGCCCTTGCGGGTCTTCGTCTGCTTGATAGTGCCCGTCTCACGCGCAGAGCGCCGGACGCGGATCACACGCTCATCGAAGCGGACATCATCCCAACTCAGGGCGCGCAGCTCGCCCCGGCGCAAACCGGTGAGCATGGCGGTCAGAAACAGGACGCGCGTGTCCGGATCGGATGCTGCCAACAGCCTTTGCAGCTCGCTGCGCTCCGGCAGACGCTTTTGAAACTCGCTGGAGCCCGTCACCCTGATCTGCTTGTCGATGATGACATTGCGGCCAACCTGCCCGCGCCGCTGTGCGCTGGTAATCACCCGCTTGAGGGTCGCCAGCACCTTGCGGGCCATGGCCACCGAGACCTCCGTAGTGAGGCCGTCGATAAACTCATACACCCGCCGCTCGGTCAGCTGGGTCAGGAGCACATCACCGATCCGGGGTATGATGTGGACCCGGACGTGCTGCTCATACTGGCTCCAGGTGGAGACCTCCAACGTCTTTACCGATGCGGATTCTAGATAGGTCTCACACGCGGCACGCACCGTGACGGTCTGGTCATCCATGACCAGGGTCCCGGCGCGCATCTGTTCCTTCACCTGATCAAGGAACGCGTCCGCGTCCTTCTTGCGGTCGAAGTTCTTGTTCCGCCGGTTTCCCGCCGGATCGACGAAATCCACCAACCACCTCGTCTTGCCCGACGGCAATACCCGTTTCCTGACCGATGCCATTTTTTCCACTCCCCTCATAAAAGCCGATTGACGCAGCCATTAGCTTCAGGCATATACATGCAACGAATGATTTCAGGCGTCAAGGAGCGGCTCAGTGACAAGTGATAGTTTCGACGACATCGATTGGGTCGCCTCGCAGCTACAGCTCGATTGGCGTGAACGGCAGTTCCTGACCGACGCAGAGGCCATTGGCAGTGCTGTTGAAGAGCCTGTCGCCAAGAAGCGTACCGCCACCGAAAAGCAGGGGGGCGCACTTTCCAGGTTTGCCAGCGAGGCGGCGCTAAGGCATTTGCAGTCCGCCGGATGGATACGATCAATAAAGGTCCAGAAGATCGGGGACGATTATAGACCGGCGGTCGGCTGGATGCGTCTCTGGCGGCTTAGGGACATCCTCAAGGCCGAGCTTGCACTGGGGCTGGCGGACTACGCCGATCTACACCTGCTCAGCGCGGTAAGCCTTTTGCGCAGGATACCCGGCCAATCGCTTGATGAACCGAGCAGCACGGTTGCTGATGTCATATGCGAAGATTGGGTCCGGTATACGCTATTCTGGTTTGCCTTGGAGAGCGCAGACGCTCAGACCCGAGTTGACGCGGCAGAGGCAGTGGAGAGTGCTCAAGAGAGCGCGGTTCAATATCCGCATGCCAGCGACCCGCTTTTGCGCCTTATAGATCGCAGGTGGCTATTCGGCACGAACCTTCCGTTGCCACCCCAGTACGTCACCGGTGAAAGCTGGAAGCTTCTGGCAGACGTGAGGTCGCTCGCAAACCGGACGTTCGATGTCGAGTTCCTGTTCGACCGGTATGCCAGCACGAATACCGCTGAAGGCAGAATTGTTGAGCTCGATGACAAACGGGTCATGGAGGCGCGCCGCTGCTTTGACCAGCCGGTCGCGGCAATGGAGCTCAACCTGGCCCAGCCACTGAGGCGGTTCCTTCATCGGAACCGGGATCAAGGGAGGCGCCAAATGCCGTAGCCACGTCCTTGCTCTGAGCGGTCAATCTCGACCGGCAAAACCACCCCCGAAAGGAGGTGCCCCAAAACTAGCGATAAGTGAGACAATCACCATGACACCAAAATTGAGCAGCTTGACCGAAATAGCTGCATCTCTCGGGATTGGCGCAATTGAATTGTGTGATCCCCATTCTCGATCAGGCCTATCTGAGTGCCATGAAGGTGGCATCATGACCTTCGCCATGACTACTCATATGGGCGATGGTCAATCCCTCCCCGACCCCGACTATCTGTGGGGTGCCGAAGCCATTGCCCGCTGCCTAGGACTGACCGAGCGGCAGGTGTTTCACCATGCTGAGCGGCGGACGCTGCCCATTGGCAAAGTTGGCAATCGGCTCTTCGCCCGGCGTTCCAAGTTGGACGCATTTCTCGACAGCCAAATCGGCCATTCCAGCACGGGAGGCCAGCATGAAGCGTAGAAATGCCTACGACAAAGCCCGACTCAACCAGCGTAATGACGCTGCTGCACTCGTCCAGTTCATGGCCGGAATGCAGCCCGACGTTATGGTAACACTCGGCACGAACCGGGCCATGTCCGCAGACCGACTTCGGGAGCTCGTCAACGATACGATCTTCGAGTTTGAGCAGATCGTTATGCGCACCCGCCGACCATACAAGAAGTCCGCCAAGGACCGGCTATGTGCGTTCATCCTCCCGGAAAAGCTGGACGTGAACGCGCACGTCCATTTGTTGATCTTCTTTCCTCGCAAAAGCGCCTGGAAGCGCAGCCAAGCCCGGCTGTGCCTTGTGAAAGGTCGGCACAAGGATCACTTCGTCGGGTATGGACGGAACTACGGTCGCCACGACTCTTACAATGATCAAAAGGACCTTGCCCCGCTCCTGGAGCATCTGTGGCGCAAGAGGGGTAAGGGCTTCCACTACCACGCCCAGTTCATTGACGGGTCGCCGGAGGTGGTCGCGCAGTATGTGTCGAAGGAGCAGAACCGCGTCGGAGCGGAACCCTTCCATATGACCTGCTTCGACTGGCCCAGCAGGCAGCCCGACATGAACGCCGTTATCGATGCAATGCGATGTTGATTATCACGCACTGCTAAGATATAATTATCAAGATCGTAGAGTCTAATGTCGCATGCTCGAGTTAGATGATCATCGTCCCTCCGGAGCCAATGAGTAGTGGATCAAAAAAATGGTCCACTGCTCTTGCCTGTCCGGAACGCAGAGACGGTGATCATCCCACACCGAGAGAGACTTTGTTCGATTAAATGACAGGATAGTTTTTTAACCGGCGGAGCCGAGACCGAAGGTCGAGCGTAGCAAGGTTAAAAAACTATCCTCGGCGCGAAGCGCCGGTAGCAAGATAGCGGAACTCTTCCTTCCCATCTCATACAGCTTGGCTAAGCTCTCCCCATTAACCGGTGGGGGCTCGGATGAATGATCTGAATATCGCGTCGATAGTGAATGACCTTCAGGTGTTGGCTACATCTCCGGAGGCCTTGCTTGGATATAGCTGGTTAGGACTGGCTCTGGTTCTTTTCCTGCTTGTCTGGTTAGCCTTCCGGCTTTTGAAGGTGATCCAGGATTTCAATGAAGCGGAATTGGTAGCGAAATATCCCGGAAACCATCCAACGAAACCGAAGAGTATCAGGCGAAGAATTGAGGTCTTCAAAGCCCATACTAACGGCGCAATGAGATTAGCTTTTCTCCGGAGCCTGGGCTTGATCGGTATCGGGATCGTGGCTCCCGGAATGCTTCTCATAATAATCGTTGCCTTCGATCATTGGTTTCTGCCCGGAATGCCTACTCTGATGGATGGTGAAGCCGTTATTGATGGCTCCGGAGTAGAGCCCTTCAGCCTTACGGTTTTCGTCATCGATCAGGCCTTGCGAGGCGCTCTGACAGACACCTTTGAGGTGTTTGGTATAGGCCTCTCCGGCTTGCGCAATAACCCGGACAATCTCGTCTTCTCCGGCCTTGTTCTTGCCTACCGGTCGCTATGCGGGATCGTTCTGATAGCCATCGTGCTTCTTCTATGGCGGGTTCTCTCAGCGCTTCCCAATCTTCATCAGGCCATCGCGGCGTATGAGAAGGCGCTGGCTGATGCCGAGGGCAATGGCTGACGCTCGTCCATCCCG
>CAZCEG010000018.1:0-16119 GCA_964497275.1 uncultured Oceanicaulis sp. | reverse complement strand
GCCACGGCCACGCTGATCGCGCGCACGCTGCAGGTGCGCTATCTCGCCGAATGTCATGCCGGCGTTCCGCTGGTCATACGCGGCGGCGTCAGCGAGATCACCGAGACAGGCGCGCGCTTTGCCATGGTGATGGACCACACGGCGAAAGGCGTGCCCTCCGCGAGCTTCCTATTTGATTTCGAGCATGCCGACCCGCGCTCAGGCCGCCCTTTTGCGTGGTCACAGCGCCTGCTGACGGGTCTGGAACGGCTGAAAGTCGATGCGCCCGTCGAGACCACGCCGCGCACCCTGACAGGCAGCGTGCCGCGCAAGGATATCTCGCTCGCCAAGGCAGACGCGCTCGGCATGGCCGTGACCGGGCGCGGCAGGTTCGGACCTGAAGACATGGATGTGTTTGGCCGGATGCGCCCGGAGATCACGATCGGCAAGACGTCTGACAGTGTGATCCATTTCAAGGACGGCTTTCCGGAGGAATGGGCAGGCCATGACAGCGATGACGGGCTGACGCTGGGCGGCGCGCTGCTTGAAACCCGTGTCCATATCCGCCGCTATCCGCGCGCCGGTGAAGGCTATCTGATGCGCTCAGGCCTGATCGGTGCGAATGCCAATGTCCGCTCGCTCGTCCACTGGATGCTGGACCCTGCGACCGGACAGCCACTCTGGTCCATTGAGGGCGTCGCCTGCATGATGGACCTGAAAGCCCGCCGCCTGTTCAAGAAGCCGCCCGAGCGCCTCGCCGAGCTGCAGAGCCGGGCAATAAAGGGTTTGACAGTCTAGGGTCTAGACGCGCTTCAGCGCCTCTTCCACCACGCGGGTCGCCGTGATGCCGAAATGCTCATAGAGCTCTTCTGCAGGCGCGGAGGCGCCAAAGCCTGTCATGCCGACAAACCCGCCCTCGCGGCCAATGAGCGCGTCCCAGCCCCAGCGGATCGCTGCTTCCACCGCAACACATGGCACACCTGCAGGCAGGACAGAGCTGCGATAGGCGGCGCCCTGCGCCATGAAGCGCTCCACACACGGCATGGAGACGACGCGGGCGGCCACGCCTTTCTCCTTGAGGAGGCCTTGTGCCTTCACGGCCAACTCTACCTCGGTGCCGGTAGCGATCAGCACGACCTGCGCGGTGCCTGAAGCCTCGCGCAGCACATAGCCGCCGCGCGCGGAAAGGTTCACCGACCCATCATCCTCGCGCAGATGCGGCACTTTCTGACGTGACAGGGCAAGGATAGCCGGGCCGTCGCTGCGCTCCAGCGCGCAGGCCCAGCTTTCGGCCGTCTCCAGCGCATCGCAGGGCCGCCAGGTTTCAACGCCCGGAATGGCGCGCAGCGCGGATAAATGCTCAACAGGCTGATGGGTCGGCCCGTCTTCGCCCAGACCGATGGAGTCGTGGGTCAGCACGTAGATGACGCTCTGGTTCATCAGCGCCGAGAGACGGATCGCAGGGCGGCAATAGTCGGAGAAGATGAGGAAGGTGCCGCCATAGGGCTTCACCCCGCCATGCAGGCTCATCCCGTTCATGGCCGCGGCCATGCCGTGCTCGCGAATGCCGTAATGGATATAGCCGCCGGAGAAATCGCTGGCGCTGATCACGCCTTGCGATGCGGCCTTGGTGAGGTTCGAGCCCGTCAGGTCTGCCGAGCCGCCAATGAGCGCGGGATAGCTTGCCGCAATCGCATCGAGCACCTTGCCGGAGGCCGCGCGCGTGGCAAGCGCAGGCTTGTCCCTGGCCACGCCGGCAATGTAAGCGGCAAGCGCCTCTTTCGCGCTGGCAGGCAGGCCGCCTGCCATGCGGGCGATGAAATCCTCGCGGGCAGAGGAAGCCGCCAGACGCGCATTCCAGCTCTTGCGAAGCGCTGCCCCGCGCTGACCGGTCTCTGCCCAGTGGGCGCGTACCTCGTCCGGCACCACGAAGGGCGCGTGCGGCCAGCCAAGGGCTTTGCGCGCACCGTCGATCTCTTCCGCGCCCAGAGGCGAGCCGTGAGAGCCTGCCGTGCCAGCCTTTTTAGGCGCGCCAAACCCGATCACTGTGCGGCAGGCGATGAGGACGGGCCGGTCGCTGTCTTTCGCGGCCGTCAGCGCGGCATCAATGGCTTTCACATCGTGGCCATCGACGGAGAGCGTTTTCCAGCCCGCCGCTTCAAAGCGCTTCTTGTGGTCGACCGTATCCGACAGCGAGGTCGAGCCGTCGATGGAGATCTCGTTATCGTCCCACAGCACAATTAGACGGTTCAGCTTCAGATGACCCGCCAGCGAGATCGCTTCCTGCGAAATCCCTTCCTGCAGGTCACCGTCAGAGGCGATGACCCAGGTATGATGGTCGACGAGATCGTCGCCGTAATGAGCATTGAGGATGCGTTCAGCGAGCGCCATGCCGACAGCCGTGGAGATGCCCTGCCCCAGCGGACCTGTCGTCGTCTCCACCCCCGGCGTGTGGCCGTATTCAGGGTGGCCCGGCGTCTTCGAATGCAGCTGGCGGAAATTCTTCAGCTCATCAATCGAGACGCCCTCAACCCCGACCAGATGCAGGAGCGAGTAGATCAGCATGGAGCCGTGACCGGCCGACAGCACGAAGCGGTCGCGGTCCGGCCAGTCCACATCGGCAGGATCAAACTTCAGATGACGCGCCCACAGCACGCTCGCCACATCGGCCATGCCCATCGGCATGCCGGGATGGCCTGACTTGGCCGCCTCTACCGCATCCATGGACAGGGCGCGGATGGCGTTGGCCATATCCTTGAAACGGGCGAAGTCAGAAGCACTCATCGGGTCTGCCCTTCAGGCTGTGCCGCGCAAGCTTGCGGGGATTCGTCCGGCGCGCGCAGTGTCAAAGCTTGAAGGCGCGCGCCACGTCAAGGCTCGCACCGTCAAAACGGCTGTGATTACCTTTGAGAAGATCATTGGCCAGCAGTTTGCCGAGCTCCACGCCCCACTGGTCGAACGGATTGAGGCCATAGACCAGCCCCTCGCAGAACACCTTGTGCTCGTGCATCGCGATCAGCGCGCCAAGACCTTCAGGGTCAAGGCGCTCAAGCGTGATCACAGAGCTGGCCCGCCCGCCGGGCAGGGTCTTGTGACTGGCCATCTCACCGGTGCCCTGATGTCCATCCAGCAGCGCGGCCGTCTGCGCCACCAGATTGGCCCCCAGCGCCTTCGCGCGCTCATCGCCGCTGGTGTAGAGCGCCTGCACCGCGATGAAATCAACAGGCACCTCATCCACGCCCTGATGGAGCCACTGGAAGAAGGAGTGCTGGATGTCAGAGCCCTTGCCGCCCCAGACCAGCTGACCGCCGGAATGGGTCGGAAGCGGCGAGCCATCGAGCCGCACCGGCTTGCCAAGGCTCTCCATTTCCAGCTGTTGCAGATAGGCGGGCAGTAGCGCCAGACGCGAGGAATAGGCCGCCACGCAGCGCGCGAGCAGGCCCCTGCCCGCCCGGTTCCACACATCGATCAGCGCCTTGGCGAGCGGCAGGTTTTCCTCCGCCGGGGCGGTAAGGAAATGGGTGTCGATCTCTCGCGCGCCTTTGAGGGTTCTCGCAAAAACCTCCGGCCCCAGCGCGATCTCAAGACACAGACCCGCTGCCGACCAGAAGGAATAGCGTCCGCCCACACCCTCCTCGAACGGGAAGATGCGCGCAGGGTCCACACCAAACGCCGCCGCCTTGTCCGGCGCGGCGGTGGCGGCGGCAAGGCGCGCATTCGCGCCTGCCTCACCCAGTTTTTCAACCAGCCAGGCCTTCGCCGCCCGGCCATTCATCAGCGTTTCTGAGGTGGTGAAGGATTTGGAGGTCAGGCAGATGAGCGTGGTTTCAGGCTCTGCCCCTTCCAGCGCGTCTTCAAGGTCTGCCGGATCGAGATTGGAGACAAAGCGCAGCTCCACACCCTCGCGCCGGTATGCCTTCATCGCATCATAAACGAGCCGCGGACCGAGGTCAGACCCGCCAATCCCGATATTGACGATGCGGCGGACAGGGTGGCCATCGAGAACATCTGGCGCGGCGCAAGCCTTGGCAAAGGCTGCCGTGCGGGCCTTCGCATCGCGTATCCGCGCGGCCAGCGCCGTATCGGCAAGCTCTGAGGGATCGCGCAAGGCGGCGTGGAGCGCAGGGCGGCCTTCGGTCGGATTGACGATATCGCCTGCGAACAGCGCCTTGCGGGCCGCGTCGAAGCCTGCCGCCTTTGCAAGGGCGAACAGGGCCGCCATCGCATCCGCATCGAGGCGCTGATGACGGGCATCAAGGGCTACTGGTCCCGCGTGCCATTGCAGAGCCGTGTCGCGCTTGCCGCCTGTCCGAACCAGTCTGGAAAGCTCCTCACCGGCGAGGCGGCGGACATGGGAGGCGAGATCGGTATGCAGGCTCATGACAGGCTACTTTCAAGTTTTGTCGCAACCGAGATCAGCACGGTGAGCTTGCCTTCGCGCTTGCCCTGATCCAGCGGCTCGACCGACATCGCTTTGAGCCCTGCCTGTTCCAGCCATGCTTTCAGATCGCGGCGTGAAAACCCCAGATGCGCATGGTGATATTCGCTGGCGAACTCTTCAAACGCGTGGCTTTCAAAGTCTGCCAGCAGCAATAACCCGCCCGGCGCCAGCACACGCGCCCATTCGGCAATCGCCCGCTGCGGACGCTCCAGATAATGGAGCACCTGATGCACGGTGATGAGGTCTGCGGCGCCGGTTTCCAGTGGCAGGGCGGTGGCATCGGCCTGACGTACCAGCCGGTTGGCAAGGCCCGCCTCGCTCATCTTGGAGCGCGCAACGGTCAGCATCTCGCGGCTGAGATCGACGCCCATACCGTCTTCTGCGCGGCTGGCGAAAATCTCCAGCATCCGGCCTGTGCCGGTGCCGACATCGAGATGCAGGCGGAACTTACGGTCGCCTGCCGCCTTCAGCATCGCGGCTTCCACCGCCTCTTCCGAATAGTGCAGGCCGCGGATTTTCGACCATTGCTCGGCGGCGACCTCGAAATATTTCTGCGCGGTCTGTGCGCGCAGGCGGCGCACTTCGTTCAGGCGGGCGAGGTCGCGGGCAATTTCCGGATCATCACTGCGGGCCATCTCTTCGAGCAAGGCCGCAAGGCGCTCGCCGACACGCGAACGGGCAAGGCGATAGAACACCCAGCCACCTTCGGGATAGCGCTCGCACAGGCCTGCATCGGCGAGAAGTTTCAGGTGGCGGCTGACGCGCGGCTGGCTCTGCCCCAGCACCTGCATGATCTCGCTGACTGTCAGCTCGCCGCGCAGCAATAGCGTCACGATGCGCAGCCGTGTCGGCTCGCCGAGCGCCTTGAGCTTGGTCAGCAGTTCAGCATGCATGCCGGATCGATACTCTTGCCATGGTTCAGTCCTGCAACGGACTAGCCAGTCAGGAGCAAAATGTCGATTCGGGCGTGCCTGCCCAGCCAATCAGCGAATGCCAAGCTCGGTCAGCACGCGCGGGATCGCCTCTTTCAGTTTGAAAAAGCCTCGCTGGGCATGGGGATGGAACGCCCTGTCCCAGTCGCGGCGCAGCTCTACAAGGCTGATCCCGGCTTCATCCAGCGCCGCGCGCTCGGCCCCAAGACGATCCTTCAAGGGGCCCGTCATGGCGCGCATGGTGACGATCTGGCGGGCGCCCTGCGCGCGTGCCAGTGCGGCAAGACCCTGCCTGCCCGCATCGCCTGCGAAGGGAATGGAAAAGTGCGCCATGCTGCGCCGGACACCATCTTCCAGCGCGCTCATGGTGAAGGCGGCAGCCCGCTCGCCGATGGGCAAGGGTGAACGCGCAGCAAGGACCTCAAGGCTGGCAATGGCCTTCAGATCGAGGCTCTCCACGCCCCAGCTCTCAGGGCTCAGATCCTCCTCGTGGATCAGGAGCAGCGTCGGCAGGGCAGGATCGGGCCTGTCTGCGGGCGCGAGCATTTGTGGCTCTGGATGGACGATATCGGACTCCAGCGGCGGCGCATCATCGGCCAGCTGCCAGCCATGCATGGCAAAGCGGCCATTGCTGAACTTGTTGATATTGCTGGCCCGCGCCAGATAGGTCTTGCCCGGCGTGTGGAGGCCGCCCACCCAGCGCCAGGAGAGCGTGTTCGAGGCGGCATCGCCATCGATGAGATGGCGCAGGAAGTGGTCAGCCCCCAGCTCCCATGGAAGCTTCAGGGTGTAGATCCAGATCGAGGCAAACCACATGCGCGCATGGTTATGCAGATAGCCGGTGGCGATCAGCTCCTCGGCCCACGCATCGAAACAGGCAATGCCGGTGCGCCCCGCTACCGCGTCCTCATAGCGCTTGCGCAAATCGCCATAGCGTTCCAGCCGGGTGAAGGCATCGTCGCGCAGGCCCTGATATTCGCTCCAGACCGAGGGGCGCATCTCCAGCCAGCCCTTCCAGTAGGTGCGCCAGCACACCTCCTGAATGAACTTCTCCGCCGCCCCTGCGCCGTGCGTGGTCAGCGCAGCGCGCACCAGCTCCTCCTCCAGCACCAGACGGTGGCGGACATGGCCGGAGAGGGCCGATACGTTCTCACGGTTCTCGGGGCCGAAATCATGATTGCGCGAGACGGCATAGTCCCGCCCCATCGCAGGCGTGAACGCCGCAAGGCGGGCAAGGCCGCTGGTCCGGTCGGCGGCGGGCAGGGATGAGAAAATAGGGGCGTTTGTCATGGCTCGGCGAGTTAAGCCGGCCCGTGTCCATTTCCAGTGAGCGCGGCCAGATTCTGCGCCAGATGCGCCGCCTTCGTGGTCGTCATGACGACGCAGTCTGCAAGCTCGTCGCGCAAGGGATCGCAAAGTGCGCCCGGCATGGCCACGCGCGGGGCCGGCGCCTGCCGGCTGCGCAATGCACGGGCCAGCGGATAAAGATCAGCCAAAGTGCGCGGCATACGCAGCGGCGCAGGTCCCGCACCCGCCGCCTCAATGCCCATGACCGCCACCCCGTCAGCCCTCGCGGCGATCAGACGCGCGCGGTTCCCATCTCCGATAAAGGGATGCACAGGCGCCATGAGAAGCTGGAACCGGCCTGTCGCCAGTGCGGCATCAAGCTCTGCCCCGCGCCCCGCAACACCCAGCTGACGGAAGGCTCCGGCAGATTTGAGTGTGTCGAGCCGCGCAAAGAGGGTATCGCTCAGCTCTGCCGGGTCCGGCCCGTGCAGGATCAGCCCGTCAACGCCCTCGAGGCCCAGGCGTGACAGGGACGCGTTTAGCGAGGCTTCAATAGCGGCGGGCGAGAAATCCCGGATACGCCGGGCAAGGCCAGCGCTCTTCACGCCCGCCTTGGTGGTGATGAAAACCTCATCGCGCGGCAGCCCCCGCAAGGCATGGCCCAGACGCTTTTCCGCCTCGCCTGCGCCATAGGCTGGCGCGGTGTCGAACACCCGCACCCCGCCTTCAAAGGCCGCCTGCACAAGGCGCAGCGTATCGCTCCGCGGCACGAGCGCCGTGCCATGCGCGCCGGAGACGCCAAACCCGAGCTGTGAAGGCAGAAGGCTCATGCCTCCTGCCTTACACGGCTTGGCGTGGAGGGGCCAGCGGGCCGGCTAGCTGACCCGCGCTTCCACGATGGCGATTGCCGCAGCAATGGCTTCGCTTTCATCCAGATCGGACGTGTCCAGCTCGACCGCATCATCGGCTTTGGTCAGGGGTGCAAAAGCGCGGCCCGCATCGCGGCCATCGCGTTCGAGAAGCTGGCTCATCACCTGCTCCAGCGTGATCGCATCGCCGCGTCCGACAAGCTCGTTCCAGCGGCGCGAGGCGCGCACTTGCGGACTGGCCGTCACGAACAGCTTCACATCCGCTTCCGGCGCGATCACCGTGCCGATATCGCGGCCATCCAGCACTGCGCCGCCGGGCTGACGGGCGAAATCCTGCTGCAGCGCTTTGAGCGCCGCCCGCACGCCTTCGTGCGCAGAGACGATGGAGGCGGCGGCGCCTGCTCCCGCAGTGCGGATTGCCGCCTCATCGACGCGCGACATGTCGAGCGTGCGGGCTGCGGCCTCGGCGGCGGCAGCGTCATGGGGGTCGCCGCCTGCATCCAGCACCGCAACAGCGACGGCGCGGTAGAGCGTGCCGGTATCGAGATGCGGCAGGCCGAAGCGCGCCGCGAGTGCGCGCGCTATGGTGCCTTTGCCGGAAGCCAGCGGGCCGTCTACCGCGATCAGCATGGAAAAGGGTAACTCCCGTCAGACCCGCCCTTATGAGGCGAGCTTGTCCATCTCTGCGTCGGAAATGTCGAAATTGGCATAGACGCTGGCGACATCATCAAGGTCTTCCAACGCTTCCATCAGCTTCATCAGCGTGGCTGCCCGCTCGCCATCGACCTCGATGAGGTTTTGCGGCTTCCAGATGATGTTGGCAGACTTGGCTTCGCCAAAGCGGCCTTTAAGCGCCTCGCTGACCTCTGCCAGCGCATCGCGGGCGCAATAGATGACGTGCTCACCGGCCTCGTCTTCCTCACCATCCTCGTGGGCCACATCGTCGGCGCCAGCCTCGATGGCTGCTTCCAGCACCGTTTCCTCATCGCCAATCGTGTCGGCGTAGCGAATCTCGCCCACCTGGTCGAACATGAAGGAGACCGAACCGGTCTCGCCCATATTGCCGCCATTCTTGGAGAAGGCGGCGCGCACATCGGAGGCAGCGCGGTTCTTGTTGTCGGTTGAGGCCTCGACGATCAGACCGACGCCGCCGGGGCCGAAGCCCTCATAGCGGATCTCGAAATAGTCCTCGACATCGCCGCCCTGACCCTTCTTGATCGCGCGCTCGATGTTGTCCTTGGGCATGGACTGGCCCTTGGCGTTGGCCACTGCCAGACGCAGGCGCGGGTTCATGTCCGGATCAGGACCGCCCATTTTCGAGGCGATGGTGATTTCCTTGGACAGCTTGGAGAACAGCTTGGCGCGCGCCTTGTCCTGGCGGCCCTTGCGGTGCTGGATATTGGCCCATTTGGAATGCCCGGCCATGGCGAACCTCCTGAAACGAAATCTGCCCGCAGGCAAAGCGTGAAGGCGCGCCTTCTATCCCATAGCCCGGCCTTGGGCAAACCTGCTGCTGGCAGACGGTCAAAAAAGCCTCTGCAAGCTTGTCCGTGACCGGTTTTCCCGGCTATGCGTCATCATGGAGCAGGAGAGGTTGTCCCATGCGCATCTGGTTGAAGCAGTTGCAGTCCCGGTTGCAGGACCCGCGTCAGTTTTCCGTGCCGAAGATGAAACGCGAATGCCCGATCTGCGGGTATGAGGGCGTGTTTCTGGCCCTTGGCACGCCGCCGCGCTGGGATGGCCGCTGCCCGAACTGCTCGTCGCGCGAACGCCACCGGCTGATCCATCTGTTTCTCGAGCGCGAAAAGATCGATCTCAGCCAGCTGGGCACCATCCTGCATTTCGCCCCGGAAAAGCACGTCAAGCGCATGCTCTCTGGCCATCGCGGCTATAAGGCCGCCGATATCGTGCCGGGCAAGGCCGACCTGACCATGGACATTGCCGACATCACCCTGCCGGACGGCTCGGTGGACATGGTGGTCGCCAATCACGTGCTGGAACACGTGCCGGATGATCGCAAGGCCATGGCCGGTATTGGCCGCTGCCTGGCACCCGGTGGCATGGCGATCATCACCGTGCCGCAGAACTGGGCCCGTGAGGAAACCTTCGAGGCAGGCGCAGATATCAGCGCCGCCGAACGCTTTGCCCATTACGACGATACAGGCCATGTGCGCTATTATGGGCGCGACTTTGCCGACCGCTTCGCAAAAGCCAGCGGGCTCGATGTGGAGGTGTGGCGTCTGCCACCGGAAGAAGAGCCGCGCTGGGGGCTTTATCGCGGTGACGTTCTGTATATCGGACGCAAAGCCGTGGCAGCAGCGGCGCAATGAGTGTTATCGCGGTCATCCCGGCCCGCTATGGCTCCATCCGCTTCCCGGGAAAGCCGCTGCATCCGATTGCGGGCATCCCCATGGTGGAGCGGGTGCGAAAGCTTGCCATGGTAGCGCCCAGCGTATCGCGCGTGCTGGTGGCAACCGATGATGACCGCATTGTCGAAGCCGTGACAGGCTTTGGCGGCGAGGCGGTGATGACACCCGAAAGCTGCCGCAACGGCACCGAGCGGGTGTATGAGGCGGTGAAGGGCTTTGCTGCGCCTGACGATGTGATCTTGAACCTGCAGGGCGATGCGCCGCTGACCCCGCCCTGGGTGATCGAGGCTGTGGCGGCTGAAATGGCGGCCAATCCGGGCCTTGCGATGGCAACGCCTGCCGTGGCGCTATCCGATGATGCCTACGCGAAAATGACCGAAGCCAAGGCACGCGGCGAAGTGGGCGGCACGAGCGTCGTGTTCGGGCGCGACATGAATGCGCTGTATTTTTCCAAGGCCATCATCCCCTTTCAGCGGGAACGCTCGGCCGGCACACCCGTTTACAAGCATATCGGGCTCTATGCGTATCGCTTTGCCACGCTTGAGCGGCTGGTGGCGCTGGAGCCGACGCCGCTGGAAAAAGCAGAAAGCCTTGAGCAATTGCGCGCCCTTGAGAACGGCATTCCCATCCGCATCGTGCTGACGAGTTACCGCAATCGCACGCCTTGGTCGGTGGACAGCCCGCGCGATGCCGAGATCGCGGCAGAGATCATCGCCCGCGAAGGCGAGATCGTCTGATGCGGCTGGTGCTCGCGCGTCATGGCAATACGTTCGGGCCGGGCGATATCCCGGTCTGGGTCGGTGCGCGCGAAGACCTGCCCCTGACCGCCGAGGGCGAGGCGCAGTCGCGCCGCATCGGCGAGGCGTTCAAATCAGCCGCCATCATCCCTGACCGCATCATCAGCGGCCCCCTGCAGCGCACGGCGCACGGGGCACGGATCGCAGCCAAGGCATGCGGATTTGCCGGTACGATCGAGATCGATGACCGGCTGAAGGAGATCGATTACGGGCTATGGGGTGGCCGCAGCGATGCCGAGATCGCCGCCCGATGGGGCGAAGCGGCCATCCATGACTGGCGGGAAAAATCCATCGTTCCTGCAGACGCAGGCTGGACGCCCTCGCCGGACGTCATCGCAGCCAATGCCAAAGCGGTGTGCGAGGCGGTGATCGGGCAGGCTGCACCAGAGCACACTGTTCTGATCCTCAGCTCCAACGGGATTTTGCGCTATTTCCACGCCCTGCTGGCCGGAGCCGGCGCTGATCCTGCCCATGCCAAGGTCAAGACCGGGCATTGGGGCGTGGCCTACCCGGATGCCAAACCGATGGCGCTTGCCTGCTGGAACGTGGTGCCTTCAGCGATATCGCTGCGGGAGCACACATGACCCCGTCGCGCAGGGCGATCTGGTCCTGGACAGGGGTGATGCCACTGGCCATCATCCTCGTTCCTGCTGGCGGGCTTGGCCTTGCGCCGATGGCCGGGCTGCTTGTCCTGTTCGCCATGCCGCTGAAAGCAGCGTTTGGCGCGCTGCGGAAAGCCGGTGCCCCGCTAATCGTCTCAGCGATTACCCTCGGCTGGATATGCCTGACCTATCTCTGGTCGCCCTACCAGCTTACCGACGAGCTCTGGAAGCTGGGCCTTCTGACCCCGCTTTTCGCCCTCGTGCCCCTGACCGCCAGCCAGATCAGCGCCGCAGACCGGCATCAGGCACGCGTGGTGATGGTGTTCGTCATCATCTCGGTCATGCTGGCGATGGCGATGGAGTCTCTCACGCTCGGCGACATGACCTACAGCTACAAGGTCGATGTAGAAGGTTATTCAGGTCCCCGGCACCTCATCCACAGTGCAGTCGACCGCGTGCTCAGCCGGGGTGCAACCCCTGCCATGATGATGGGCGGCATCGTGGCGATCATGTTGTGGATCACCGGCAACAGGATATTGCGCGGTCTCGCCGCCGGACTCGGCGTGATCTGCACCCTCATCGCGTTCGACTTCAATGTCAGCGCCAATGGCGTTGCCTTCATCGCCGCTATCGCGGTGTGTGCACTGGCCACCCGCTGGCCCCGCCAGGCGCTTCCGGCATTATTGTGTGCCATGGCCGCCATCATCCTGTTCGCGCCGCTGATCTTCTGGGGGGCGCTGGCCCTGACCGGTGACACCGTGCGCAGCCTCCTGCCGCTGTCATGGGAGTGGCGGCTGGAAATCTGGAGCTATGCGCTAAACCGGGCCAGCGAACAGCCCATTACAGGCCTTGGGCTTGGTGCGTCCCGCGCGATCAATACCGAGACGGAATTGCGCGGCATGGTCATCGATCTTCTGCCGCTTCACGCGCACAATGCGGGCATGACGATCTGGCTGGAGACAGGGCTGATCGGGGCGGCGCTGATTTCGACATCCCTGCTGGCTATCGCGCGGGCCGTGGCCCGCCGTACGCTCTCGCGTCCCTTTGTCCTCATGCTGTGCTGGGCGATCACGATCTGGTTCGTGAACATCACGGTGAGCTACGGCGTCTGGCAGGAATGGCACCACGCCGCTCTGGCCTTATCCATCGCGGCGGCCATCGTCGCGCGTCCGGCAGGAAACTTGCGTCAACCGGCCTGAGGCACGGCATCGCCCGTGCCATCATGGGCGGAGACGGCAATTGACGTACCAGTTTGGGCCAGACTCAGTACTTTATCCGCAAGAGCGTGTGCAGGCGCAGCACACGCCAGCACCCAAAACACGCCGCCAGAACGCGCTGCGTGCTTTTGCCGTCAGCGATCTTCTGGCCTTCACGCTGGTGCTGGTCTTCACCCTTCCGATCGCAGCGCCCGGTGGCGACGAGGTGCAGTCAATGCGCCATTTCGCAGCCAGCACGGGCCTGTTCCTTGCGGTGATGATCTGGCTGCGCTCTCGCGGCCATTACCGCGCCCGGCAGGGTCTTGCCAATCAGGTGCGGCCGATCCTGGCTGCCTGCGGCCTCGCACTTCTGGGGGCCGGCACGCTGCACATGATGAGCGGCGAGCCCGGCCTTCGCACCGCCACCATCGTGCAATGGGCCATGCTGGCTCCGCTCCTGCTCGGCTTCCGGTTTGCGACCCGGGCTGCGCTGGAATGGGCTGGCGACTGGTTCCAGCCTGTGACCCTTCTGACTTCCAACGCTCTGCGTCAGAGCCAGAGCGCGCTTCTGCGCCGCAATATCGATCACGGTCTTGTGCCGGAAACGGTCGTGACGCTGGATGATCTCCATGCGCTGGATGACCAGGCTTTGCAGGCCTGGCTTTCGGTCCTTCCCGCTGACCCGGTCTTTCTTGCGCCTGACGAGGCGACACAGCCGCTTGCCAACCGGCTGGCCGGGCTGCTGAGCGCGCGTGGCGATTGCTTTTACTACCAGCCCTCCATTGGCCGTATCCCGACGCAGAATATCGACATGATCGATTATCCGCCGACCGACGGCTTCGTGTTCCGCATTGGCGACAGTCTCGACCGCCCGCTGGCGCGCCGCGCCAAGCGCGTGTTCGACATCTTCGCCAGCAGCGCAGCCCTTCTGGCCCTGTCACCGCTCATGCTGGTGATGGCGTTCCTGATCCGGCGCGATGGCGGACCAGCCCTTTTCGTACAGCCGCGCGTGGGACGCGAGGGCGAGACATTTGGCTGCCTCAAATTCCGAACCATGTGCGTGGACGCCGAGGCGCGCCTGCGCGACGTGCTGGCCAGCGATCCAGCGAAGGCCGCCCAGTGGGCGACATTCCAGAAGCTTGATGATGATCCGCGCATCACCGCACCGGGCAAATGGATGCGCAAGCTCAGCCTTGATGAACTGCCCCAGCTCATCAACGTCCTCAAGGGCGAGATGAGCCTGATCGGCCCGCGCCCGATGACGCTTGACCAGCAGGACGAGTACGGGGCCGCGCTTAGCGCCTATATCCGCATGCGGCCTGGCATTACGGGTCTCTGGCAGGTCAATGGACGCAATGCGACGAGCTTTGCCGAGCGGGCGCGTCTTGATGACTGGTATGCCCGCAACTGGTCGCTCTGGCGCGATGCGGTCATCCTTATCCGCACCGTGCGCGAGGTCCTGCTGCCATCGGGCCGGTAAAACGCGATGCGCCACGGTGTGCCCAAGTTGAATGCTGACGCGCAACCCGTCATGGTGGACGCAGACGCGAACACAGCAAGGCGCGCTGATCCGATGGCCGTAGTGACCAAGACCCTCAACCGGTTCTACCTGCCCGACTGGGCGTTCCTGCCGCTGGCCGCCGGCCTTGCAGCTGCGCTCATCGTGCTGGCGCTAAACATCAGTCCGGGCAATGGCACGGCTGTGGTCAGCGATACCGGCTTCGTGGTGCAGGGCGAGGCGCTTGCAGATCTGGTGGCCGGCCCCGGCACCAGCTATCGTTTTGACCCGGCCACACCGGAAGGGCCCGCCGCACGCATACGTGCCAGCGCCAGTTTCGAGCTCGCCGGAAACCTGTCAGCAGGTGTGGCCGCCTTTGCGCCGACCGAGTTCGAGACCCGGATTTCCGGGCGGCGTATCCGGGTTGAGATAGAAGCGCGCACCGCCGGAACGGACGGTCAGCAGACCATCATGATTGCGTATTTCATCGTCGGTCATGGCGGCACGGGCTGGCGCGAGGTGACTATCGGTCCGGAGTATTCCACCGTCCAGATCGAGTGGGACGGGATGGAATTTCCACCGAGCCAGTATACCGAGGCCATCGGCGTGTGGCCGGACATCGACGGACAGAACCGCGAGATACTCGTACGCCGCATGCGCGTGGAAATACTCCCCGATCAGGACATGGCAGGATAAGGCCCGATGCAGATATTCCTCGACACCGCCGATATTGACGAAATCCGCGCCCGTACCAGTGCCGGGCTCGTCGATGGTATCACCACCAACCCGTCTTTGATGGCCAAGTCCGGCGCGGATATCTTCAAGCGCATCGCGGACATCTGCGAGATCATTGACGGGCCGGTCTCTGCCGAAGTGGTCGCGACCGATACCAAAGGCATGCTGAGCGAAGGCCGCCGCCTGCGTGCCATTGCCGACAATGTGGTGGTGAAGCTGCCGCTGACGATGGACGGGCTTGCCGCCTGCCGCGTCTTTGCAGACGAAGGCGTGCCGACGAACGTCACCTTGTGCTTCTCGCTCAATCAGGCCCTGCTGGCGGCCAAGGCAGGTGCCACATTCGTGTCGCCTTTCGTCGGCCGGATCGAGGATATGGGGGGCGACGGGATCGGACTTCTCGCAGCTATCAGAGAGGTTTACGACCAGTTTGGCTATGAGACGGGCATTCTGGCAGCGTCCCTGCGCTCTGCCTTACATGTGGAGGAAGCGGCCCGGATTGGCTGCGATGCGGCCACACTGCCGCCCAAGATATTCGATTCCATGAGCCGTCACCCGCTGACCGATTCCGGCCTTCAGGCTTTCCTGAAAGACTGGCAGGCAACCGGCCGCAGCGGGCTTGACTGACAGGGGCACATACGGGGCCGGACCATGTCCGGCAGGGGCAGTTACGATGAACAAACGCTATTTCGGCACTGACGGGATTCGCGGCACGACCAATAGCCAGGTCATGACAGCAGAGATGGCGCTGCGCCTCGGCATGGCCGCCGCCCATTACTTCAAGCGCGAGAACGGCCGCCGCCACACCGTGGTTATCGGCAAGGATACGCGCCTGTCAGGCTATATGCTGGAATCGGCGCTGGTGGCGGGCTTCACCGCAGCGGGCATGGATGTATCGCTCTTCGGCCCCTGCCCCACGCCTGCGACTGCCATGCTGACGCGCTCGCTGCGCGCCGATATGGGCGTGATGATCACTGCCTCCCACAATCTCTATCAGGACAATGGCATCAAGCTGTTCGGCCCGGACGGCTACAAGCTGGATGACGAGGCCGAGCTGGAGATCGAAGCCCTGATGGATGCCGACATGGCCACCCATCTGGTCGATCCCAGATCCATCGGCCGCGCCAAGCGCATTGATGATGCCGAGGCCCGCTATGTGGAGATCGTGAAGGCGACCCTCCCGCGCGCCATGCGTCTGTCTGGTCTTCGCATTGTTGTCGATTGCGCCAATGGCGCCGCTTACAAGGCCGCACCGAAAGTGCTGTGGGAGCTCGGCGCCGACGTCATCCCGATCAACAACACCCCGACCGGCTTCAACATCAACGAGGATTGCGGCGCGACCGCGCCTGCAGACCTCTCCGAAACCGTCAAGCGCTATCGGGCCGATCTCGGCATCGCGCTTGATGGCGATGCTGAC
>CAZCEG010000017.1:7837-16455 GCA_964497275.1 uncultured Oceanicaulis sp. | reverse complement strand
CGGGCGGCGGCTCATCATCGCATTCTAGCAGGGGTTGGCCTGTGTTTTGAAGCGCCCGCTTGTTTGAGCGGGCATTTTCAGGCATAACATGAGGGCACGGGCGGCCACTCAGGCCCGGCGGAATACTGGAAGACCCCGCGTGAGACCACGCCTGAACATTCAGCCTTCCCCGCATTGCAAGTCCGTTCGCCGCGACCGGGACGCCGGCCGCGACTGAACTCTTGCGCCGGACGCGGCGCAGCTCTACGGGAAAGGTTACCCCGAAATGACTACCGGTACTGTCAAATTCTTCAACACCACCAAAGGCTTCGGCTTCATTACGCCGGACGATGGTGGCAAGGACGTATTCGTGCACATCACCGCCGTTCAGTCTGCCGGCCTGCCGGGTCTGAATGACGGTCAGCGCGTGTCCTTCGAAACCGAGCCGGATACCCGCGGCAAGGGTCCGAAGGCGGTCAACCTGCAACTGGCTGACTAGTCCTGATACCCTGACGAGCTGGCGCCGGGCCCGGCGCGAGCGGTCAGGGACCACGAGAATGGAAAGCGGAAGGGACACTTCCGCTTTCTTTTTGGGTTAACGGTGTAATATTATTACAACAGCCAGTACGGCTTCCCATGCGCGCCGGGCGCGCTAGAATTAGTTACATATCCAACCATCAGCCTCGGGGAGAGGACATGACCGATCGCCTGATTTACGGTGTGGCTGCTGCCGCGCTTCTGCTTGCCGCTTGCGGCGACACCACGACACCCGCCAGCACTGGTGAGGCCGAGACTGTGGCCCCGGCCGCGGACGAAACCGTCGAGGCTGCTGCGCCCGGCGGGGCAATGGCCGCGCTTGAAGGCAATCCGTTTGCTGCCGAGTGGACTGCCAATTTCGGTGCGCCGCCTCTGGACCTGATCCGCGAAGAGCACTTCATGCCGGCCTTCGAGGCGGCGATTGCTGACCACGCGGCCGAGATTGACGCGATCGCCAATAATCCCGAAGCACCGACCTTCGAGAACACGCTGCTGGCGATGGAGCTCGCCGGGCGCGACCTTTCACGCGTCAGCGCGGTGTTTGGCAATCTGACGAGCTCTGCCTCTACCGAAGGCCTGCGCGCCATCCAGCTGCAGGTGAGCCCGCTGCTCGCCCGCCACTCGGCCTCGATCACTCTCAACGCGCCGCTCTTTGCCCGCATCGACACGCTGTTCCAGAACCGCGACACGCTGAACCTCACCGCCCAGCAGGCACGTCTGCTGGAAGTGACGCATGACAATTTCGTGCGCGCCGGCGCCCGGCTCTCCGACGATCAGCGCGAGCGCTATGCGGAAATCCGCACCGAATTGTCCACGCTCTACACCCGGTTTGGCCAGAACGAGCTGGGCGACCGCGAGCTGTGGACGCTGGAACTGCCCGAAGAAGCGGTTGCCCGTCTGCCTGAGTCGATGGCTAGCGCGGCACGCTCTGCCGCCCGCGCCCGCAATATGGACGGCCATGTGATCACGCTCGACCGCTCCAGCGTCGAGCCTTTCCTGGAAATGTCGCCCGACCGTGACCTGCGCGAGATTGCCTGGCGCGGCTTCTATAATCGCGGCAATAACGGCAATGAGTTCGACAATAACCAGCTGATCCGTGACATCCTCGTCCTGCGCCGCGAACAGGCGCAGATGCTGGGCTTTGAGAGCTGGGCGCACTATCGCACCGCCGGCACCATGGCGGGCACGCCGGAAGCGGCGACCGAGCTGATGGAGCAGGTCTGGTGGCCGGCCCGCCAGCGCGCTCTGGAAGAGCTTGCCGATATTCAGGCCATGATCGACGCCGAGGGCGGTGATTACGAGGCCGAGGGCTGGGACTGGCGCTATTACACCCAGCAGGTCCGGGCCGAGCGCTTCGACATCGATGAGGCCGAGGTGATGCAATACCTCGATCTCAACAACATGATCGATGCGATGTTCTACACCGCAGAGCGCCTGTTCAACATCACCTTCCACGAGCGGACCGATGTGCCGGTCTATCATCCCGACGTGCGCGTCTGGGAAGTGCGCAACACCGCAGGTGAACCGATCGCCCTGTTCTACGGCGATTATTTTGCCCGTCAGGGCAAGCGCTCCGGTGCGTGGATGAGCAGCTTCCGTGCCCAGAACGGCATTACGGGTGAAATCCCGCTCATCCTCAATAACTGCAACTACAACAAGCCCGAGGACGGTGAACCGGCCCTTATCAGCTTCACCGATGCCACCACGCTCTTCCATGAGCTGGGCCACGGCCTGCACGGCATCCTGTCCAATACCGAATATCCCTCGCTTGCGGGCACGGCGGTGGACCGCGATTTCGTGGAGTTCCCCGCCCAGATCCTCGAGCACTGGCTGGCCCAGCCGGAAATCCTGCAGCGCTTTGCCGTGCACCACGAGACCGGCGAGCCGATGCCGGTGGAATTGCTGGAGCGCGTGCTCAACGCCGCGACCTTCAATGCGGGCTTTGAAAATGTCGAATTCCTGAACTCGGGCTTCCTCGACATGGCCTTCCACCTGCATGAAGACCCGGCCAGCATCGATGTTCAGGCCTTCGAGGAAGAGATCCTCGAGAGCCGCCAGAACCTGCGCCAGATCCCGATGCGTCACCGCTCCACCCACTTCCTGCACAGCTTCTCCGGCGAGGGCTATGCGGCGGGCTATTACAGCTATCTGTGGGCTGGCGTGCTCGACAATGACGGCTTTGCCGCCTTTGAAGAGGCCGGTGACATCTTCGATCCGGAAACCTCGCAGCGCCTCTATGAGGTCTTCTCCGGCGGCAATACCCGTCCGGCGATGGAGCTCTATACCGGCTTCCGCGGGCGTGAGCCTTCGGTGGAGCCGCTCCTGCGCAATCGCGGCCTTCTGACGGAAGTCGAGGGCTAGGCGCCAGCTGACATCTCTGTCCTGATCAGGGCGCGCTTCCATCGAAGCGCGCCCTTTTCTTTTCCAGCCCGTTTCACACAACTGACAAATGCGCGCCCTAGAGAATTGACGTGCCCGTCGCTTCAGGAAGGATCTGATCCATGTTCCGCCACGCCCGCTTTGGCCTTGCGCTCTGTGCCCTCCTTGCCCTGCCTGCGGCGGCTTTCGCCCAGTCACCCTGGATCGCGTCTCCTGAGGTTATCGAAGGGTCGTCTGACGGCTTTGTCCGCGGCGTGGTGTTTGAAGACCTCAATGGCGACGGCACCCATCAGCGCAATGAGCCGGGCGTGGAAGGCGTGCTGGTCTCCAACGGGCGCGACGTAACGGTATCGGATGCGGCCGGGCGCTACTCCCTGACGGTGCGTGACGATATGGACCTGTTCGTGATCCAGCCTTCAGGCTGGCGCGTGCCGGTCAATGAGCGCCAGATCCCGCAATTCTCATACACCCACAAGCCCGGCGGCACGCCCGAAGCCCTGCGCTTTGGCGGGCTTTCCGACACCGGCCCTGCGCCGCAGGCGGTCAATTTCCCGCTGCGCCGCGTGGAGGGTGATGACCGTTTCACCTGCGCCGTGATCGGCGACAGCCAGACCTATTCCAATTACGAGATCAGCCAATTCCGCGACAGCGCAATTGCCGATCTCGTTGCCCGCGACATGGGCGGCAATGACTGCATGCTCTATCTCGGCGACGTTGTCGGCGACGATCTTGAGCTTCTCACCCGCATTTTCCAGGTCGGCTCTGCGGCCGGCGTGCCGCAATGGGCGGTGGTCGGCAATCACGATATCGATCTCGACGCGACCGCCTACGCCAACTCGGCTGATACCTGGCGCAGGCTCTATGGCCCTGCCTATTACGCCTTCGAGATCGGTGAGGTGACCTTCATCGTCCTCAACAATATCTACTTTCCTTGCGGGATCGAGGATGCGGACGTGCCGGGCCGCGAGTTCTGCACCGAGAGCGAAAATGCGCGCTATAATGCCCGCGTCGACAATGTGCAGATGGAATGGCTGGAAAACCTGCTGGCCGAAATCCCGCAGGACCGCCTCATCGTCATCGCCCACCACGCGCCGTTCGTGAGCTTCGTGGACGCGGCAAGCCCGGTCCACCAGACCGACAATGCCACGGCCATATACGCCCTTCTGGAGGGGCGTGAGGCGCTGTCGCTCTCAGGCCATACCCACACCATCGAGAACCATTCGCCGGGCCAGCATTTCGAAGGCTGGCAGGAGGCTGTCGGCGTCGGCCCTCTGCCCTTCCGTCACATCATTGCGGGCGCAGCGTCGGGCAATTGGTGGCAAGGCGATTTCAACCTGGATGGCGATGCGCAGGCTCTCCAGCGCATGGGCGCGCCCAAGGGCGTGCTGATGATCGATTTTGCCGGCGCAAGCTATCAGGAGCGCTATGTCGGCTCGCGCCTTGGCGAGGCGCGGGGCCAGTGGGTGGATTTCAGCACGCCCGCCTTCCGGGAGTGGTTTGACGCGATCAACACCTGGCGCGGTGAAGCGTGGCAGGAACGTGATCCTGTCCCGCCCGTCTCCATCAATGATCTGCCAGATACGCGCATCCTGACCCCGCAGGACCTCGCAGGCGGCACGTTCATCACGGTGAATGTGTGGAATGGCGCTGCAGAAACATTGGTGGAAGCGCGCATCAATGACGGCCCTGCCTTCCCCCTCACCCGCACGCAGGAAGGCGCAGGCGAAGCCCCGCGCATCGGCGCGATGTTTGCCGATCCCTTCGCCGTGAAGCGTCAGGCGACGGTGGGCCGCTATGCGATTGAAAGCCGGTCCGGCGAGGCGCGCAATCGCGGCTATGAGGGCTTTCGTGGCCGGGCCTTCCAGGGTCCGCCCCAGCCGCAAAGCTCCCTTGCGGACCGCAATTCGCATCTGTGGATGGGGCGGCTGGCTGAGGACCTGCCTGAAGGCGTCCACCGCCTGACCGTGATCAGCACGGACCGGCATGGCCGCACCTATACCGACCAGCTGGTCTTTGAGGTGCGTGAGGCCCGCCCGCCCGCGCGCTTCCGTACCGATGTCTGGGAGGCAGGGGCCCGGCAATAGCCGCGCCTACTGCACGTGCCGCAAAATTCAGAATGACGCGCGCGCCCTGCCGGGAGTATGAGCGCGGGCATGGCTGCTCCCGCTGACCCTTCTGCCGCGCCTCATGCCCCGCCGCCCGAAAGCGGCAGGCTGGATGCAGGCCGGGCAGGGGTTGCGGCCCTGTCGGCCTATGTGATCTGGGGGCTGTCAGCCGCCTTCTACAAATTCCTCGCCTTTGCCAGCGCGACCGAGATCGTGCTCCACCGGGCGATCTGGTCTGTGCCCCTGCTGGCGGTGCTGGTGTGGATGGCAGGGCGCGCCCCGTCGGCCTGGCGGCTGATCGCCGACCGGCGGGCCATGGCGACGCTGCTTCTCAGCGCGATCCTGATTGCCTCCAACTGGTGGGTCTTTGTCTGGGCGATCAATGCCGACCGGGTGCTGGACGTATCACTCGGCTATTTCATCAACCCGCTGATGAATGTGGCGGTCGGCGTGTTCATCGCGGGCGAGCGCTTCGGGCGGCTGCGGATGGTGGCGGTAGGTCTCGCCGTGATCGGCGTGATCAACCAGATCGTGGCCGTGGGCGAAATCCCCTGGATCGGCCTCTTTCTGGCGGCCTCCTTCACCGCCTATGGCTATATCAGGAAGACAATCGCCACAGATGGCCGGGTGGGCCTCTTCTGGGAGACGCTGATCATATCCCTGCCCTCGCTGGTCGCGCTCTTCTTCCTTGAAGCCTCAGGCAGTGGCGGCAGCTTCCTTGGCAGTCCTTCGCAGGCCCTCCTCCTGATCCTGACCGGCCCGATGACGGTTGCGCCCCTGCTGCTTTTCATCATCGGGGCAAGGGGTTTGCACTTTGCCACGATCGGCCTCTTGCAGTTCGTCGCGCCGACCTTGCAGTTCACCGTGGCGATCCTGTGGGGCGAGATTTTCACGCTCGCCCACGCCATTACCTTCGCCTTCATCTGGTCGGGGCTGGCCGTCTTTGCCTTTGATCTTCTAAGCTCGCGAAGACGCGCCCTCAAAGGAACGAGCTGATCCATGTCCCATCCGCCCATGCCGCCCGCCCGCCGTGTGAATGTGGGCGAGGTGACGCTCTCCGTTCACGAGGCCGGGCCCAAGGACGGCCTGCCCGTCCTGCTCTTGCATGGCTGGCCGGAGCTGGCGCTCTCCTGGGCGGCGCAGATCGAGGCGCTGGCAGGAGCAGGTTACCGCGTGATCGCGCCGGATAATCGCGGGTTTGGAGCATCCGATGCCCCTCTTGAGACAAGCGCCTACCATGTGGACCGGCTGACCGGGGATATTGCAGGCCTGCTCGATGCGCTGGGGATCGAGAAGGCCGTGATTGTGGGTCATGACTGGGGCGGCATCCTCATGTGGATGGCGGCCTGCCTGATCCCGGAGCGGTTTCTGGGTGCGGTCGGCGTGAACACGCCGCATCTGCCGCGCGGCGCCCGGCCGCCAACAGACGTGTTCCGCGAGCTCGGCGGCGATGAGCACTATATCGTGCGCTTTCAGGACGAGGCCGCCGACACGCTCTTTGCGGGCCGTGAACGCGATTTCTTCGACTTCGTGTTCGGCGCGCCGCCACCATCTGCCGATCTAGGCAAGCTGCCGCCCTCGGTAAGCCATCTGCCCAAGCGGTTTGAACGTTTCATCGAGCGTGGCGGGCTGAAATCGGAGGACGATGTCGTGGTGCCGCAGGCGGCACGCGCCGAATATGCGCGCATTTATGCGCAGTCGGGTTTCAGGGGCGGCCTCAACTGGTATCGCAATTTCGATGCGAACTGGGAGCGCATGGGCGGGGTTGATCACCGGCTTTCAATGCCCTGCCTGATGATCTCAGCGGAATGCGATTTCATGCTGCCGCCCAAGCTCACCGCCTGGATGCCTGCCCTGTGCAAGGATCTGGAGATGGATGTCATCCCCGAGATCGGCCACTGGACGCAGTACGAGGCGCCGGACGCGCTCAACGCCTATCTGCTGGATTGGCTGGACCGGCGCTTTTAGGTGAAGCCCAAGAACACGGCGAGCGACCTGTTCACGCTCAATAGCGTGTCGGAATCTGCCTTGCCAATCACCTTGCCGACGCGCTCGCGGCGCACGCTCATCACCTTGTCGACCATGATCTGTGAGCGGGCGCGCAGCCCGTTTTCCTCCGACGGCTCCAGCGTGATCCGCAACAAAGGCGCATCCACCAGCGTCGAGGAGATGAGGGCGAGGGTTACGGTGGAGGTCTGCGCGAAATAATCGGCCTGCAATACCAACGCCGGGCGCGGCTTGGAGAAGTCGCCCGGCATGGCGACGGTGACGATATCGCCGCGCTTCACGAGCCCTGATGCTCGCCCAGATCGAAGAGCGCCGCGTCGGCAAAGGCATTCAGCGCAGTATCGGCCCGGTCGGCGTCTGCTGTACGCGCGGCCTGCTCACGGCACGCCGCCTCAAAGCCCGGCTGGCGGGTGTCAGGCACCCATATCTGCAAGGGACGGAGACCCGCCGCCCGCAGGGCTTCACGATGCTTGCTGACCCGTTCATTGATGCCCATGAGGTCCTCCAAGCGTTACATGTAACACGGATTGCCTCCGACAGCAAAGAATTGACGATTAACCCCCGCTCAAGCCCGCCCGATAGCGGCGGCTGACCGGTATGCGCGCACCGCTGGAGAGCACGGCGATGGCATCGCCGCTTTCGCCCGGAATGATCTCGCGCACGGAGGGACGGGCGACGAGGCGGGAACGGTGCACCCGCACAGGATCGGCGCCCGCCTCCTTCAGCAGCGTTTCCAGCCCGCCAAGCGTGATGCGCGCGAGATGGACGCCGGTAGGGGTGGCAACCTCGACATAATTGCCTGCCGCTTCGGCAGAGATGATCTCGCCCGCGGGCAGGCGCAGCTCGCGTCCGCCACATTTGAGCACGATGAGGCTATCGCCCTTGGCACGGGCATGGCTTTCAGCCAGTTCCAGCCGGTAATCCTCGATCCGGCGGGCAAGACGGATTACCAGCACCAGCGTGGCATAGGTGAGGAAATCCTTGCGCGCCTCATAGACAAAATCCCGCACCAGAAGATCGAAATAGGTATAGCTGCCGCCGATAACGGCGGGCCATAACAGCTCGCGCAGCAGCATCATCCCCCAGACATGGGCGGTGGTGAAGGCGAGCGCCGCGACAAGGTGCAAGGGCAGGGCGACCCGCCAGCCGAGCGCCAGCGGAATACGCCGGTCGAGCGCGATCACCGCAGGGACAAGCGCCAGCAGGACGGCGAGGCTCGTCAGCTCCAATAGCCACGCTGCCGCCGGATTGAAGGCCTCCCCTCCGCGTGCCAGCTCGGTATTGGTCGAAAGCGCATTGACCATCACCGACGCGCAGGCGAAGGCAGAGAACATCAGCCCGGCCTGAAGACCCGCCCGGCGTTCGGCGCGGCGCTGTGGGTCAAGATGTGCAGTCCTGTCAGTCATGGCGCGGAGCATGGCCGCGGCAGGCGATTCCGGCAATGCCGGTTGTCCCTCACCGGCCGCCTTCCGCCCCTGCACTGCTCCGTCACATCCCGCGCGCAGCGGATTTCGTCACACGCCGCGCGACAACGGTTTAGCTCTGGCGCAAACGGGAAGGCAGAACCCGTTCAGCCCGCAGGACGCCTCCCCATGATCGATACACCGCCCT
>CAZCEG010000017.1:0-7827 GCA_964497275.1 uncultured Oceanicaulis sp. | reverse complement strand
CACCGCCCTCAGCCCGCCGGCCCGACCTAGACGCCTTGCGCGTTTTCGCCTTCGCCATGCTGATCCTCTACCATACCGGCATGGGCTATGTGACATGGGGCTGGCACGTCAAAAGCGCCTATGCGGGCACCACGCTCGAACTGCCCATGATGCTGATGAGCCCGTGGCGTCTGCCCCTGCTTTTCTTCATCTCCGGCGTCGCAATGGCGATGCTGGCAGCAAAGCTCGGCACCGGACGCTTCATGCTGGAGCGGGTCTGGCGGCTCTTCGTACCGCTGGTCTTCGCCATTGTGGTGATCGTCATGCCACAAGCCTATTTCGAGCTGCGCACCAAGGGCGAGATCGAACCCGGCATTCTGGCCTTCTGGCCGCACTATCTCGATTTTGGTAGCGGGTTCTCGGTCTTCACGCCGACATGGAACCATCTCTGGTATGTCGCCTATATCTTCGTCTACGCCCTGATCCTCGCGCCTTTCCTGCCGCATACAGGTGCGCTGGCGCGATTGCGGCTGGAGAGGATATGGCAGGGGAGGGCAGGCCTCATGGCTTTCCTTATTCTGCCCATCCTGCCGCTCTTGCTGATCCGCTTCACGCTGGCGGACAGCTTCCCGACCACGCACAATCTCACGCGTGACTGGGCGACCCATGCCTACTCGCTAACCTTCGTGATCTTCGGGGCGCTGGCTGCCAGATCAGACGGTTTCTGGCAGGTGGTGGACAGGGTGGGCAGGCTGGCGCTCGGCCTGACGGTCGCAGGCGGCGCATTGCTGGCATTTGCCTATCTCGATTTCGATGCGCGCTTTGCCAATCCTGCAGAGGCGACGCTCTGGCGCGTGATGCGCCTTGCCTATGCCTGGTGGATGATTGTCACACTGATCTGGCTCGCCCGGCGGCTGATCCGTTCAGGATCGCCCCTGCTTGCGCGGCTCAACGTGCTGATCTTCCCGGTCTTCATCCTGCACCAGACGATCACGGTCAGCGCGATCTATCTGATCACGGCGTGGAATATCCGCCTTGGCGGGCCGGGCGAGTTTGCGGTTGTCGCCGCGATCACGCTTTTCGGCAGCTGGGCCGTCGCAGAGGCCGCATCACGCATCGCGATCCTGCGGCCCCTGATGGGGATGAAATACCGGCTCTAGATCTTCACCGCGCACGACAGCGCCTCGCGCGGCAGCAGACGTTCCAGCGGGGCGCTTGCTGCCTCCGCCTTCGGGCGTAAAAGGAAGAACTCGGCGGCAAACCAGCCCGCCTGCTCCATCGCCAGCGGCTTACGGCCCACATCCTTCAGCCGCGAGAGCGCGCCTTCACGTTCGGTCGCGCCGGTAAACTGGCGCTGCGGGAACACATGCCCGTCCAGCTTTTCGGTGACATAGCCGAACGCCTGCATGGCCTGCGAGATCGGCTCCATCGGAAACTGGCGCAGGACAAACAGCGCCATCCAGGGCAGCGAACCGTCAGCGGCCTCTGCGATGCGGGTGAAAGTCGGCGCACCGACATAGCCCACAGCGCCGGTGGAAATGACGATATCGCTATGGGCAAACACCCGCGCCTCGTCATGTTCCGGGGGCAGGCCCTGCCCGTCCGCCTCCAGATCGCAGGCAAGGCCAAAATCGAGAAGCCCCGCAGCGCGCGCATAGGCGATCGCGGGGGCCGAACTGTCGAGCCCGGTAAAGACCAGATCGTCCACCGGCTTCAATGATCGATACCAGGCCTGATCCTCTGCCAGAAGCGCATCCCGGCCCAGCGCGCCAATCAGCCGTGCGGTGTAATGGGCATGGAGCCGCGAAACCGACAGGGGAAATTTGTGAAGCGCGGCATTGATCCCGTAGGAGCAGCCCACATCGGTGACGTGCAACCGGCTAAGCCCGCGCGTCTTGCGTATGGACCGGTAGCAGTCACGCAAGACCGGAGCCGCGCATTCCGCAATCATATAGTTGTATTGGCACAGCCTGCTGAAATAAAGCCGCGGATCAGCAGAATTGTATATATCGTCGAATGAGGTCTTTCCCGTCTCGTCTATCGAGACAGGGTGATGTTCATCGAGCATATCCTGATTAGTCCCCGCATATTTGCGTAGGAGGATACTATCAGGATGGGCGATTTATCTCAACCTCAACGGTCGAAATACTTCGCCATCAGCCCTCGTCGGCGATGTCCGGCACGCCGACCGCGTGGAAGCCGGCATCCACATGGAGCACTTCGCCGGTGCACGAATGGCCAAGGTCAGACAGCAGGTAGAGCGCGGCACCAGCCACACCTTCCATGCGGGTGTCTTCTTTCAGCATCGACCAGTCCTTGCCGGTCTTCATCAGCGTGCGGCCGCCGGAAATGCCCGCCATGGCAAGGGTGCGCATCGGACCTGCCGAGATGGCGTTCACGCGGATGCCGTGCGGCCCCAGATCGCGCGCGATATAGCGTGTGGAGGCTTCCAGCGCCGCCTTGGCAACGCCCATCACATTGTAGTTCGGCACCACGCGCTCTGACCCCAGATAGGTCAGGCACACCATCGCGCCGCCATCCGGCATCAGCGCGCTGGCGCGCTTTGCTGCGTCCACGAAGGAGAAGGCCGACACGTCCATGGCACGCTTGAAGCCTTCGCGCGTGGTGTTGTGGGTGAAGGAGCCCTGCAGCTCATCCTTGCCGGCAAAGGCGATGGCGTGGACGAGGAAATCGATTCGGCCCCATTTTGTCTGGAGCGCCTCGAAGCAGGCATCCATGGAGGCATCGTCGGTGACATCGGCGGTGACCATGAAGGGCGCGCCGGGCAGGCTTTCCACCAGCGGGCGCACGCGCTTTTCCAGCTCTTCGCCCTGATAGGAGAAGGCGAGCTCTGCGCCTTGCGCTGCGAGCTGCTGGGCGATGCCCCAGGCAATCGAGTTCTTGTTGGCAACGCCCATGACAAGCCCGCGCTTGCCCTTCATCAGATTGCCGGCCGGAAACACGCTATCGCTCATGGGGTTATCCTTCCCTTGGTCTTTTGGCGCCGGACTGGCCCGCTTCCGGGCAAGGCGGCATTAGTGGTTTTGACGTCGAATAGCCCATAGCCGGTGCGGCGTCGAGCCGCACACCTGTCCACCAGCTGGTCATAATGACGTCAAGTTGATGAGGGCATGATGGCCTGACCTACTGGTCAGACGCTGCAGATCATGCCAGCGTTCCGGCCAGTGCCCATCACCGGAAGGACTACGCCTTGAACAACGTCATTGCCCGACCCCGCTCTGAAGCCATTGAAAAGAGCTGGGCCAATCTGGACTGGACCAGCGTTTTTGCTGCCCTCATCTACCCCGCAATCGGCGTTATCGGTATGGCCGGTGCCATGGTCGCAGGTTTTGCCCTGTCATCGCTGACCTTCCACTGGTGGTATGTGCCGCTCGGCATGGCGGTGGGTGCGCTCACCCTCGTCATCTGCAATTTCGGCATCGGTGTCCTGCACCGCGTCTGGCAACACCGTGCAGGCGAGCTGAAATGGCCCGCCCAGGTACTGACCGCCCTCAACTGCCTTGTTGCCATGCAGGGCCGGTTCAAGGACTGGATCAACTACCACTCCCAGCATCACCGCCTGTCGGACAAGCCGGGCGATCCGCATAACCCGCATGAGAGCAAGCTCTGGGCATGGTTCGGCTGGATCATCTTCCGCGACCCCAACGATCTGAAGCGTCCGCTGGCCATGTGGCTGCGCGACATGCCCGGCGTCAGCTGGGTCGATCGCCACTATAACTGGCTGTCCCTGATGGTGCATCTCGTCATCCCGGCAGTGATCTATCTGGCGGTGTTCCTCGCCGGTGGTTCGCTGATCCTCACCTTCTTCCTGCATGCGGCCGCCGTGACCGCGCGCGGCGTGCAGTTCCACGCCACCACGCTTGGCGTGAACGTGTTCGGCCACCTCAAGACGCCCGCCTGGCTGGACTGGACGCTTGCCCTGCTCACAGGCGGTGAAGCCATTCACGACCACCACCATGAAGAACCGCAAAGCGCCCTGCACCTGCCGCGCAAGGGCCTCATCAACCGGGTGGTGGACTATAACGGCTCGCTCCTTTTGCTGTTTGAAAAGCTCAACTGGGCCAGCAATCTGAAGATTGCGCCGCAGTTTGCTGTCCAGCCTGCCATCGCCAACCGCTAAGCGCTTTTGCATAGCAAGGATTTGACCGCCCCCGGCCATCGGCTAAACAGGGGGCCGTCAGATTCAGGTAAGCAGGACACACCCGCCCGTGCAGGATCATTTTCGCCGCTTTGCCGCCTACAATGCATGGGCCAATGCCCGGCTTTATGATGCTGCCACCGCGCTCAAGGACACCGAGCGCAAGAAGGATGTGAAGGGCTATTTCCGCAGCCTGCACGGCACGCTGAACCATTTGCTGGTGGCGGACCGGATCTGGCTGCACCGCCTGACCGGTGAAGGCGAAGCGCCCTCGCGGCTGGACGCGACCCTGTACGAGAATTTCGGGGAACTGCGTGATGCGCGCGAGGCAGAAGACCGGCGGCTGGTCAGCTATGTCGGCTCGCTGGAGCTGGAAGACTTCGCCCGCACGGTGCACTATGCCAATACGCGCGGCGAGGCCAAGCAATTGCCGCTGGGCGTGATCCTGTCACACCTGTTCAATCACCAGACCCATCATCGCGGGCAGGCGAGCCATATATTGCGCCAGCTTGGCGTGGCCGAGCCCCCTGCGCTGGACCTGCTCTATTTCGCCCTGCCGACAGCCTAGGCTCTGGCCAGGGCGTTGCTGGCCTGCATGAAATTTATTTCATCGACCATGGGATGACACGCCCGCGGTGCGCCCCTAAACACGGCGTATCTCGCATACGCAAAAGGCAAGACTGATGAGCGCACAGACTCGGCCCCTGGACCTGAACCAAACACCTGCCCTGCAGGTGGAAGGCCTGACAAAGACCTTCAACGGTTTCCGGGCGGTGCGCGATGTGTCCTTCACCGTGCCCAATGGCTCGATCACGGGCTTTCTGGGCCCCAACGGGGCGGGCAAGACCACCACGCTGCGCATGGCGTTGGGGGTGATCCGGCCCGATAGCGGCACTGCGCGCCTGTTTGGTGAGCCGCCGACCACCCGCGCCATGGATCGTGTGGGTTTCCTGCCCGAAGAGCGCGGCGTTTACCGCAAGATGACGGCAGAGGCCGTGATCACGCTGTTTGCGCGCCTGAAGGGCGTTCCGGCCGGTCAGGCCAGAGCCCGGGCCCGCGAGGCACTGGAGAAGTTCGGTCTGGGTGCCAGCGGACAGAAAAAGATCAAGGAACTTTCCAAGGGCATGGCCCAGAAGGTCCAGATCATCGCCGCCCTCATTCACGAACCCGATTTCATCATTCTCGACGAGCCCTTCTCCGGGCTCGATCCGGTCAATCAGGCCCTGCTGGAGCAGATGATCCGCGGTCAGGCTGCGACCGGGCGCACCGTGCTGTTCTCCACCCATGTGATGGAGCAGGCAGAGCGCGTGTGCGACCGCATCGTGCTGATGGCGCGCGGCCAGAAAATCTTTGATGGCAGGGTTGATGAGGCGCTGGCCGTCGTGCCGCGGATCGTCACTATTGGCGTCGCCTCGCAGGATGATCACACCGCACTTCTGGCCCGCTTCGGCGAGGTGGAACGCGGCGAGACCGATATCGATGGCAATGCCGTCTGGCGGGTGACGCTGAAGTCCGGCACTGATCCCCAGCAGCTCCTGAAAGCCTGTGTGGAGGCCGGCGTGAAGCTCACACGGTTCGAGCCGGTACGCCCCCACCTGCATGATGCTTTCGTCCGGCTGGTCTCCAGCCCCGCTTCGGCCCGCACCGTGGAGACCGTCTGATGTTCCGCTCCATCTTCCTGATCGCGCGCCGCGAATATCTCTCCTATGTCGCCACCTGGGGCTTCTGGCTGTCGCTCGCCTCGGTGCCCCTCTTCATGCTGGTCGGGGCATCCATCCCGGCGCTTATCCAGTCCTCCCAGCCTGTGCGCCACTATGTGGTGATCGACGAGACCGGCAACGGGCTCGACGGCGTGGTGCAGGCCGCGCTGGAACGTGAACGGCGCGAACAGACACGCGCAGCCTTGGAGGCGGCAAGCCTGATGGTGCCCGACCGGGACCGCCGCGAACGGGCACTGGCCGCTTTCGACGCCGACCCGGCAGGCCTTGACGGGCTTCCAGAAGCGCTTGCGATTCTGGAGCTTGAGGACAGCGCGTCAGCCTTTGCAGCGGGCAATGGGCGCATGATCCGCGTCGAGGCGCCTGCCCGGGATATTGATGGCCTGCGCCCCTATCTTCTGGGCGAGGCGCGCGTGGATACGCCTGACGGGCCGCGCAGCCTGTTTGCAGCGCTCTTCATCAGTCCGGCGCCTGACAGCAATGTGCCGGAGATCGTCTATTACTCGACCAATGTTACCGAGCAGAGCCTGCCCGGTGCCGCCCGCAGGGCCCTGCGCGAGCATTTGCGTGATCAGGCCCTGCAGGAGCGCGGGCTGGACCCGGCCGATATCCGGGCGTTGTCGAATATCGAACCTGGCTATCGCAATCTGAACCCGGCCATTGTCGAGGCTGAAGCCGAGGTGACAGCTGCAGACTGGGCGCCCTTCATCATTGCCGTGGTGCTCGCCTTCCTCCTGTGGACGGCCGTGTTCTCGGTTGCCAACATGCTGCTGACGAGCCTCATCGAGGAGAAGGGCGGCAAGATCATCGAGCTATTGCTCTCTACCGTCCGGGTGCGTGATCTCCTGATCGGCAAGCTTCTGGGGGTGGCCGCCGTGTCCTTCACCCTGTTTGCCATCTGGGGGATAATCGGCTCGCTGGTATCCTTGCTGGCCGTTCAGTTCGTCAGCGCGCTGGACCCGGCCATCGCCGAGTTCATCACCCAGGCCTTCCGTCCCGGCCTGTTCTTTGCGGCGCTGGGCTATTTCATGGTCGGCTATCTGATGTATGGCGCGCTGTTCCTGGCCATGGGGTCGCTGTGCGAAACCATTCAGGATGCCCAGACCCTCATGGGCCCGGTGATCCTGATCCTGATGGTGCCGATGCTGATCCTCGTCTTCGCCATGCAGTCCATCGACTCCATGGTCGTCCAGATCGCCTCATGGGTGCCGATATGGACGCCCTTCATCATGATAGCGCGCCTGCCGACCGAGCCACCCTTGTGGGAGCTTGCCGGCACGACGGCGCTAATGATCGCCACGACGGTTCTCGTGATCTGGGGTGCAGCGTCGGTCTTCCAGCAAGGTGCGCTGGGCCACGCCAACGCGGACTCGGTCAAGCGCCTGTTCTCGCGTAAGAAGCAGCCTGTCGAGGAATAAGAGACCGAACCGCCCCCATGAGCCCCTCCCAGATAGAGCCCTTCTACCGCGAACGCCGCCTTCCGCCCTATGTCTTCGCCGAGGTGAACCGCATGAAGGCGGCCTGGCGCAAGGAGGGGCGCGACATCATCGATTTCGGGATGGGCAATCCCGATCTCGCGCCCGCGCCCCATATCGTGGACAAGCTGAAAGAGGTGGCAGGCGATCCGCGTGCGCACCGCTATTCGGCAAGCCAGGGCGTTCCTGCCCTGCGCCGGGCCTTCTGCCGCTATTACGACCGGCGTTTCGGTGTCGGGCTGAACCCGGAAACGGAAGTCTGTGTGACGCTCGGCTCAAAGGAGGGCCTTGCCAACCTCGCACAGGCGATCACCGCGCCCGGCGATGTCATCATCGTGCCGGACCCCTCCTATCCGATCCACATGTTCGGCTTCATCATTGCGGGCGCTGCGGTGCGTGCGGTCAGTTTCTCCAATCCGGAGCAGTTCCTTGCCGACGCGGTGACCGCCTGCAAGCGCTCTGTGCCTGCCCCTTCGGCGATGGTGCTGAACTTCCC
>CAZCEG010000016.1:0-16968 GCA_964497275.1 uncultured Oceanicaulis sp. | reverse complement strand
GGTGGGCTGGGGGCTGTGGACCGGGAACGGCTTTGTCATCGCTGGCGCGCTCGGCAGCGTGATGCTGATAGGCAATCACTACCGGATCGGCCCGGACAGCTAGCCGAGCGAACTAGCCCAGATTGGTCCAGACCAGCACGCCCAGATAGGCTGCGTAGCCCACAAGCAGGGTAAGGCCCGTCAGCCGGCCCATCGGCCGGCGCGAGAACACCAGCCAGGTGATGAACACGGCGCTGGCCAGGAACACCCAGAAATCGAGGCGGAAGAAGGTCTCATCCACCTCCACGCCTCCGGCAAACGCGCCTGCGGCCACACCGGTAATCCCGCCCACCGCGAAAATATTGAAAATATTCGAACCGATCACATTGCCGATCGCCATGTCGGCCTGACGGCGCACAGCGGCGACCAGCGAGGTGGCGAGTTCGGGCAGGGACGTGCCGATAGCCAGAATGGTGAGACCGATCACGGCTTGCGAAACGCCAAGCGTCGCAGCGATGCCGGAGCCGCCCTCGACAATCAGATTGGCGCCGATGGGAAGGGCAATAAGGCCCACCAGCAGGCTGAGCGCTGTGGTCAGGCCGCTCTTGGGCAGGCCCTCCATCTCATCGACGCTGGTGAGCTCTGCCACCATCGGATTATCGCGCGAACGCACGGCCACGATGGCCAGATACAGTATGTAAACGCCGATCAGGGCGGCGAGTATGCCGCCCTCGACAAACGAGATCTGCCGGTCCCAGGACAGGCCGATGAAGAGTAGGCTGGCGGCGAGTGCAATGAGGGCGTTGGTGCGCACGCCCTTGGCGGTCGTGCCCATGGCCGCGATCACCGCTGGCAGGCCCAGCACCAGCAGGATATTGGCGATGTTGGAGCCGACAATATTGCCGACCGCGAGGTCTGGCGCGCCAGCAATTGCGGCGAACACGCTGACCACCATCTCTGGCGCGCTGGTGCCGAAGGCGACGATGGTAAGGCCGATCAGAAGCGAGGGCACGCCTGTGGCTCTGGCGAGGGCGACAGCGCCGCGTACCAGATAATCGCCGCCAAACAGGATGATGATGATCCCGACACCGAGAAGAAGCGCATCAAGCAGGATGGCCGACATGGTATCTCCGGTATCGCTGGATCAGAGTAGTGTCCCTAGTCGAGCCGTTTGAACTCGATCAGGTTGAACAGGGCAAACAGGCCAAAGCACAAGCCAAGGGCGATAAGGGCTGCCATGACATTTCCTCACTGGATTCAATGTGTGGCGCGTACGCGCCGGACGCTTGGGCAGGCTGTATAGCGTGCGCCGTATCCCTGCGCCAGTACCTGTGCACCGGGTAGGCCCACACGCCGCACCCGGACGCCTGGTCACTCTTTGCTTGACTCTGGGACGCCGTCGTTAACCATTCCGCCACGCGCTGCTGCGGGCTGGGTCCGCACCTTTAACGGGCAGCTCGTCAGGGAGGAGAGATCATCATGAAAGCATTTGCGACAGGCATTATTGCCGCTCTTGGGTTTGCCGGGATTGCCTTGGCGGACGGCCCTGCCGGGCATGTCTACGAGATCACCATTCCGTCCGCCGATCTGACCTACACCACGACCTTCCACGCTGATGGACGGCTGGAGAACTCGCTCGGTCAGGTGGCTGCGTGGACCTATGAGGACGGCGTTCTGTGCATCGGGGCGCCGGAGGCACCGACCTGCAATCCGTTTGAGCCCACCGAAGTGGGGGAAAGCATAACCTCGACCGAATGGAGCGCGGACGGTAGCGAAATGATCGTCACCCGCGTCGAATAAGCGGAAAATCGTGTGCGATTGAGAGGCCCGTTGCCATGACAGGCGACGGGCCTGTCTCTGTTTGCTAGAGTGGCAAAGATATCAGGGGGGATGCGGCAAAGAGGGGATCAGCGCCGCAAGCCTGCCTCCCGCGCAATCGAGGGAGTTGCATCATGTTTCGTATTTTCGTGCGTCCACTGTCTGCGTCGATGACGCTGGCCCTGTCAGCGATCATGGCGCCGATCCTGCTGGTCATGTGTGCGCTGTTCCAGCCCACCTGGCTGTTGCTGGTGCAGGACTGGTCCGGGGTAGTCTACCGCTTCATCACCAGCACGGACCTGCCGCCCACCTACCGCGCGGCTCTGCGCCAGTGGACAAGTGAGCCGCAATTCACGCTCGTGTTCTTCACCATCATTGCCCGCGTGATCATCGCCCTGTTCGCTACGTCCTTTACGGCGGCGGTACGTCCGCTGATGAAGCGGCAGAGTGCGCGCGCGGCTCCGCGCTAGCCCTGGCGTCCCCCAAAAAGCAAAAGAGGCGGTGCCAGGGGAGCCACCGCCTCTTCAGCCCGTAAGCGTATCTTGGCTGCCTAATCGGCAGCATCCTCGATCGCATCACCGGCTCGCTGGATGTCGCGTCCCGCGCCCTGCACCGTGTTGCAGGCAGCCAGCATGAGAAGGATTGCGGCAAGGCCGGAGGCCAGAAGGGTCGCTTTCATCGTTGTTTCTCCCATTGCGGGCGCCCCGTCGCGTCCCGCTTCTGAAGGTACAACGCACCACCCGGCGATTTGGCTCCCGGTGATGGCAAAAAAGCTGGAAAATCAGGTGGTCAGGTCTTCGAGAACCTCGCCTGTGCGGGTGATGTCACGGCCCACACCCTGAATGGTATTGCAGGCCGTCAGCATGAGCGACACGACGACAAGGCCAAGAACCAGAAGCGCAGATTTCATCGGCGGTAACTCCTCATGATCAAAGAAGGCTGCACGCCATCTGAGCGGGCCTTCAGCCAGTATACGTAAACCAGGGCAATCTGGCTCCCCAAATCGGGCGGCTAGCTGGTGATGTCTTCCAGAAACTCACCGGCCCGGGTTATGTCGCGGCCTACGCCCTGAATGGTGTTGCAGCCAACCAGAAGCAGCGTGACGGCGATCAGCAGGGTGGCTTGCGCGATCTGTTTCATGGTCGTTGTCCGGCTGGGTGAAAGGCCAGAAGGTCAGCCCCTATCCACCCGCTTATCCCTGCAGCGTGGTTAACAATCCCTTGCTGCAGGGCGGACATGAAAACGCCCGGCCGCAAAGGGCCGGGCGCTGTCGGTATTGGCCTTGGAGGCGCGTTACCAGATGCGGACGCGCTCTTCTGGCGGCAGGTAGAGCTCGTGCTCTTCCGTCACACCGAACGCTTCGTACCAGATGTCGAGATTGCGCACGACACCATTGACCCGGTACATGCCCGGCGAGTGCGGACCGGTGGCCAGCTGCGCACGCAGCGAGTCGTCCCGGAACAGCGTCCGCCAGACCTGTGCCCAGGCCAAGAGGAAGCGCTGGTCGCCGGTGAAGCCATTGATGACCGGCGGCTCGCCATTGGGGTAGTTGGCCTCGGCATAGTTGCGGTAGGCCTCATAGGCCATCTGCATGCCGCCCAGATCGCCGATGTTTTCGCCCAGCGACACCCGGCCGTTCACGCATTCATTCTCAAACGGGCAGAACTCGTTGTACTGCGCGACGAGACGGTCAGAACGCTCGACAAAGCGCTCATTGGTCTCGCCCGTCCACCAGTCACGAATCCGGCCCTCAGCGTCGAAGCGGCGGCCATTATCGTCAAAGCCATGGCCGATCTCGTGGCCGATCACCGCGCCGATGGCGCCGTAATTCATCGCCGGGTCCGCGTTCATGTCGAAGAACGGAGCCTGCAGGATGCCGGCCGGGAAGGTGATCTGGTTCATCAGCGGGCTGTAGCTGGCGTTCACGATCTGCGGCGGCCACCCCCAAAGGCGGCGATCCACCGGATCGGGGAAGCGGCGCAGCTGTTCAGCCCAGGCAAACTCGCCCAGACGCACCCGGTTGCCGAAATAGTCGTCGGCGCGGATTTCAAGACCCTCATACTCGTTCCACACTTCGGGATAGCCGATGCGTGGTTCGAAGGTGGAGAGCTTTGTAAGGGCCTCTGCGCGGGTCTCCTCGTCCATCCACTCCAGACGCTCCAGACGGCCGCGGAAGCCGGTAATGAGGTTCTGGATCAGCTCGTCCATCTGGCGGCTGGCTTCCGGCGGATAGTGCCGCTCGATATAGACCTGACCAACCGGATGGCCGAGTGCGCCATTGACCAGCTGCACGCCGCGCAGCTCACGCTCGCGCTGCTCTTCGGTGCCAGACAGGGTGCGGCTGTAGAAATCGAAGTTCGCCTGATCAAAGGCCTGCGGCAGCCACGAGGCGCGGCCCGAGATGAAGTGGAATGCAATCCACGACTTGAGAACCTCGACATCGGTGCCGGCCAGCAATTCGCCCGCGCCTGTGATGGCGCTCGGCTGGGCCACGATGATCTCGCCTTCGGTGGGAAGCGAGCGCGAGGACAGGGCATATTCAAGGTTCAGCTGCGGAGCGAGCGCGTAGAACGCCTCCATGCTCATCCGGTTATTGGTGAGCGTGACATCGCGGCTGTCTTCACGCGTCCAGTGCACACCGGCCAAAGCGGTTTCCAGCGCCAGTATATCGGCGGCGCGCTGTTCGCCATTCTCCATGCCGGCCAGTTCGAAAATGCGGGCGATATAGGCGCGGTAGGCGTCGCGGTATTCCGGGAAGCGGCCGGTATCGAGGAGATAGTAGTCACGGCTGGGAAGGCCGAGGCCGCCCTGACCGGAGCGGATGATGTAGCGCTCCGGGTTTTCCGGGTCAGCGCTGATCCCGACACCGTACGGGCCATGGAAGTCGCGTTCAGCCATCAGTGCCACCACGTCCTCGAACGTGCTGGCCGAAGCAATGCGGTCGAGCCACGGCATGGCCGGTTCGAGACCGCGTGCCTCGATCGTGTCGGCGTCCATCCAGCTGGCGAAGAGATCACCGATCATCTGCTCGTTGGAGCCGGGCGCGCCGCCGCGTTCGGATGCATCGAGGATTATGGCGCGGACCTGCTGCTCAACTTCCAGAGACAGCATGTCGAACACACCGTAGCGGGCGCGGTCGGACGGTATTTCCGTCTCGGCTGCCCAGACACCGTTGGCGTAGGCAAAGAAGTCGTCACCCGGCGCTACGGAGGTGTCCATGCCGGCCGTGTCAAAGCCGAACGTGCCAAAGCGCGGCGCCGCCGTGCTTGCGGCGGCGGTTTCGGTGGTGGCGGCATCTTCCACGCCGGTGCCGGTAGTTTCCGTCGGCGCTTCGCAGGCCATCAGCAGGGCAAGGCAACTGCCCGCCAGCAATATCTGTTTCATCGTCAAACTCCCCTTTGGGCGAAGCCTCACTCGACTGGCCCTTCCTCATGGTGCCGGAAACTAGGGTCCGGCGGCTCCAAAATCCATCGCCGGGCGCAGACGGACTGCGCCCGGCGATTGTCACGTCGCTACTCTGCAGGCTGCTCGGCGTGGCCGACATCAACGTCCGAACCGCTGGTGTCACCATGATAGCCCGACCCGATTCCGGGGCGCTTGTTGCCGGTCCAGAGCGACAGCACGGTGCGCTTGATATCCACGCCGATGGCGTAGAGCGCAGGCACCATGAACAGCGTCAGGAACAGCGCGAAAATTACTGCAAACCCGAGTGATACCACCATGGGCTTGAGGAACTGCGCCGCTGTGGAGCGTTCCGCGATCATCGGCAGGACGCCGATAAACGTGGTGACGGTTGTCAGCAGGATCGGACGGAAGCGCTGCACCCCTGCATCCACCAGCGCCTGGAAGGCGCCGATGCCGCGCTCCCTCAGCCGGTTGACGAAGTCGACCAGCACCAGGTTGTCATTGATCACGATGCCGGCGGCTGCCCCGACACCAAACATGGAGAAGAGAGCAAACGGCACACCCAGCATCAGATGGCCGAACACCGCCCCGGCAAACGCGAACGGTATCGCCGTCATGATCAGCAAGGGCTGGGCATAGGAACGGAAGGCCACCGCCAGCAGCACGTACATAAGGCCCAGCATGACGAGTTGCAGCGTGATGATTTCGCCCATGAACTCGGCCTGTCCTTCAGCCTGTCCGATGGCGCCGACAGAGATGCCCGGATAGCGTTCACGCCAGGCCGGGAAGAATTCCTCGGTGATCTGCGTGCGGATGGCGCGGGCGGCATCCGGATCGCTGACCTCGGCGCTGACACGCACCGTGCGTTGACGCTCGCGGCGCTGGATGCGGTTGATGCCGGGAGCAAACTCCGCGTCTGCCACGGCCGCCAGCGGGATCTCGCGCCCGTCAGGGGTGCGAATGCGCAGCTGGTTGATGGAATCCAGGCTGTCACGCGCTTCGCGGGGATAGCGCACCATCACCCGCACATCCTCGCCGCCACGTGGCAGACGCTGAACCTCCTGGCCGAAGAAAGCCTGACGCACCTGATTGTTCACATCTGCCAGGGTCAGGCCGAGCGCCTGTGCGTCTGGCCGAAGCGTCAGACGCAACTCGTCGGCAGCGGTCTGAAGATTGTCCACCACGTCAAACGTGGCCGGGAAGGCACGCAGCGCCTCCTTCAGATCGTCGGCAGCGGCCCGCAACACATCCAGATCAGGATGGTTGATCGCAAAGTCGATGGCCGGGCCGACCTCGTTGATGGTGGCATCGAAGCGGATTTCCTCGGCATCCGGGATCGGTCCCATCGCATCGCGAATGCGCTGGGCGATATCGGCGGAGGCGACGCGTCCGGGGCGTATCTCTGGCGGAGCCAGCCCGATCCAGGCGCGGATCTGGGCATTGCTGGCCAGCGTGGAGCGATTGCGGATCACATCGATCTCACCGGGGAACTCGTCGCGATAGGCCTGCTGGACGGTGAGTTCCGCTTCCTCGAGGCGTTGACGGATCTCCTCGGTGCGCTGCCAGGGGGTGCCCTCGGCCAGCTGGATATTGACCTGGATGAGATCGCTTTCGATCTCCGGCATGAAGCGGAACGGCACCCTATTGGTATTCATCAGAACGATGGACAGGGCAAACAGGCCCACGAAGATCGCGAGCGTCGCGTAGCGCTGCCGGATCGATACCGCCAGAAGTGGCCCATAAATGTTGCGCGAGAACCAGATCAGGCTGTCTGCAATCTTCGCCTGCACCCGGATGAAGTGGCCGGAGACGCCCTTTGGCACTTGCGGCTTGATGTGCGCCAGGTGCGCAGGAAGGATGAGGAAGGCCTCGATCAGGGAAAAGGCCAGCGCTGCGATCACCACCAGAGAGATCTGGCGGGTGAACTGCACTTCCGGGCCGGAGAGCATCATCCACGGGGCGAAGGCCAGCATGGAGGTGATGACGGCAAATACGACAGGCTTTGCCACCATCTGCACACCGACAACGGCGGCGGTCAGGCCCTGTTCGCCCCGCTCGACCCGATTGTGAATGTTCTCCCCGACGATGATGGCGTCATCGACGATGACCCCGATCACGATGAGGAAGGCGAAGAGCGACAGGAAGTTCAGTGTCACCCCGATCATCGGCAGGACCATGAAGGCCCCGGCAAACGCCGTACCGATACCGATCGTCACCCAGAAGGCCACGATCGGGCGCAGGAACAGGATGAGGACGACAAGGACCAGCGCCATGCCCAGCAGGGCCGAATTGCCGATGACGGTGAGCTGGGAGTTGAACTGGTCGGCACCGTCCCACCATTCCGAAAGGGATACGGTTTCAGGCAGCTGCGGCCGCTTGCGGTCCAGATAGGCGGCCAGCTGGCGTGATACTTCGATGACGTCGGAATTGCCGGTCGACATCAGGGTGATCAGCACCATCGGCTCGCCATCGAAGGTGGCCGCAAAATTGCGGTCTTCCAGCCCGTCATATACCTGCGCCACGTCGCGTACGCGGATGATGCCGCCGCCAGGTGTCTGGCGCACGATGATGTTGCCGAACTCCTCGGCCGTGTCGGCCAGCTGGCGTGATGCGATGCGGACATCGCCCAGATCGGTCCTCACAGAGCCGGCTGAACGGTTGATCGAAGCACTGCTGATGGCACGCGATACTTCCGCGACCGTCACGCCATAGCGGCGCATATTCTCTTCGGAAATCTCGATGGAGACCTCTTCGGGAAGGCGTGCCTGGGTTTCGACTGAGGCGATTTCGGGAATGGCGGCTGACAGCTCGTTGCGGATCTCGCGCGCGATGCGTTGCAGCTCGCGCCGGTCAATATTGCCGTGCAGGGCGATGCCCGCAATCTGGCTGCGCGACTGCCATTGTGTCACGCGCGGCTGGAAGGCCTCCACCGGCAGATTGTTGATGGAATCAACCTGCAGCTTGATGGCATCGAGGAATTCCTGCGGATCGACCGTGGAATTGCCTTCCACATTGACCCAGCCAGAGCCTTCGACCGCGGTGGCCGTGATGCGCCGCACCCCGTCAACACCGGTAATGGCTTCCTCGATGCGCAGGATGATCTGCTCTTCCACCTCCTGCGGCGACGCGCCCGGCCAGGCCACCGAAACGGTGGCGCCGGCAAACTGCGCGGCGGGGTTCTGGTCGCGCTGGATGGAGAAGAAGCCGATCACGCCGCCAATCAGGGCGATGATCATCAAAAGATTTGCGGCAATCGAATTGCCCGCCCACCAGGCCAGAAGGCCGCGATGGGGTGTCTCGTCAGGACGTTCAACCATGTCCGTATCTCCCTTCGCGGATCATTTAGCCGGCACTGGCGAGCGGCGCAGATTCGCCGCGCTCGCCTTGCGTTTCGCTGGTCTCGGGCGCCGTTTCCGTTTCCGGGAAAATCGGTTCCCCGTCGGGCCGCAACGCGCGGACGCGCATCCCGTCAGCCGCACCGCGCAAAGGTGAGGTGACAACGAACTCGCCGCTATTCACGCCAGAGGACACCACGACCCGGTCGGGGCGGCTTTCGATGACGTTGACCGTGCGCACTGAAAGCGTTCCGTCAGGCTGGGCCACCAGCACCTGATCTGCACCACGCAGAGCGCTGCGGGGCAGGGTGATGGCGCGGTCCAGAGAGCGGCCGGGGATCAGCGCGTCAACGAACAGGCCGACCGCCAGAGGCGCGCCAGCCGCTTCCGCCGCGGCTCCATAAGGGTCAGCGACTTCGGCGATGGCATAGAGCGTGCGAGTTTGCGGATCGATGGCGCTATCGGTGCGGACAATCCGGCCCTCCCACTGGCGCATCTCGCCGCCAAGGCTCGCCGCGAGCGTGATGCGCGGCGCTGCCTCATAGCTTTCGGCACGGAATGCCACCGGAATGCCGGCCCGGCCAAGTTCGCTGTCGGTCAGCGGCAGGCGCACTTGCGCGTTATCAGTGGAAAACACCTCGCCAATCCGGGCGCCGGGTCCGACATACTGGCCGAGATCGGCAAGCTTGCTGCGAACACGACCATTGAACGGTGCAGAAATGCGGGTGCGCGACAGGGCAAGGCGCGCTTCGCGCAGACCCGCTTCGGCGGCGGCGAGCTGGGCGCGGGCATCGGCCATTTGCGGCTGACGCAGTGTCAGTGGCGAGGCTTCGCCCTGACCGATGGCGCGCCATTCCTCTGCTGCCAGTGCCGATTCCGCTTCCTCCCGGATCAGCGCCTGCTGGCGCTGGGCGACAAGGGCTTCGGCGCGTGTGACCGCCAGCCTGTAGTCCTCATCCTCGAGCTGGACCAGGACTTCGCCCGCTTCAAAAAAGCCCCCCTGGACGAAGCTCGGGTTAACATAGGCGATCCGGCCGGCGACCTGCGAGATCAGCCCGATCTCGGTCAGCGGCGTGACCTCGCCTTGGGTGCGGATTTCCAGCTGCACCATTGTTTCTTCGGCCTCGGCCACGAACACCGCCGCGTGGCGGGGCGCTGGCGTTTCGCGCTGCGGCCTCGGCTGGGTCGCGCCCAGCACGATGAAAAGCGCAATGAAGCCCACGATGATGAGTATCGGCGAGCCGATCAGGATCAGACGTCCCGCTACCTTGTTCATGACCAACCTCGTTTCCTTGTTCTTTTTGTTTTTCTGACTGTTATTGAATGTCTGACGCTGCAAACGGGCCAGCGATGGCCAGATGCAGCGCAATACGGTTGTCCAGCCGGTCGCGCCGGGCGCTGATAAGCTGGCTTTCGGCCTGAATGAGGCGCGTCTGCGCGTCGATCAGCTCGAATATCGTGCCAACGCCGCTGGCGTACTGGCGTTCGACCAGTTCCAGTGCGGCGGCGGCCTCTTCTTGCGCCGTCTGCTGGGCGGCGACCCGCTCGGCAAGCAGGCGATCAGACTGCAGGGCGTTTTCCACCTCCCGCAGGGCAGCCAGGCTCACCTCGACATAACGTGCAGCCTGCGCGCGAGCGGCAGCGGCCGTGCGGTCGCGTTCGGCGCGCAAGGCCCCGCCACGAAACAGCGGCGCGACGATAGACGCCGTCAGGCTTTCCACCAGATTGGCGCTGGAAAACACGTCGGACGGATCGGCGGCAGACCCGGTAACGAGACCGCGCAGGTTCAAGGAGGGGTAGAGCGCCTTGCGGGCAGCCTCTGCCGAATAGCCTGCGGCGGCCAGCCGGAACTCGGCGGCGAGGATATCCGGGCGGCGGGCGATCAGCTCTTCGGGTGTGCCGGATGCCGGGAGTACGCCAAGATCGGGAAGGCGGCTTGCCGCCTCCAGCGCGCCGTCAGGATAGCGCCCGAGCGCAACCTGCAAGGTGCGCGCGGTTGTCGCCTCGTTGCGTTCGCGCACCGCCAGGGCAGCACGGGAGCTGGCCAGGGCCGAGCGGGCCGTGCGCACATCGGACGAGCGCGCTACACCGCGCACGAAGCGCCGCTCGACGATTTCCAGCTGGCGGGTACGGGTGTCCACATCGCGCTGGGACAGCTCGCGCTGGAGGCGCGCCTCTGTAAACGCAAACCAGGCATTGGCGACATTGGCGGCGACCAGAAGCTCGGCGCCTGCTAGGTCGGCAGCAGAGGCCTCCGCACTGAACGCGCCCGCGCGGGCAGCATCAGAGATGCGGCCCCATACATCGGCCTGCCAGGTCACCTCGATCCCGGCGGAGTAGACTTCCGAAGACCCGACGGCGACATCGCGGATCGTCGCACTGGTCGATGCGTCCGCCGAAGGCAGCCGCGGCGCGCGCGCTGCACGCGCCGACGCCATCGCTGCTTCCAGATTGGCGCGGGCAACACCCAGCCCCGGATTGGCGGACATGGCTTCCGCCACGAGGCCCGCCAGCGCTTCATCGCCCAGCGCAACCACCCAGTCAGGGTGCTGCGGCCCGGCAATGGTCGGCGCGCTGACATAGGCGTCCGGCAGGTCAAGGTCCGGCGCGGTGGCAAGCGGCGGCGTGCCAGCGCAGGCGGTAACAACAAGGGCAGTCGATAGAATGAGGCTGAGCCGGAACACCCGGTAATCCTTCTTGCAATGGTAAAATTTGTGGAGCGGAACCTAGCCGCTCCATCGTGAATGTCAACAAAGTTTTATCGAAAAACGCTAAAAATATCTCGAATTACAGAAAATTCATGAAACCGCTGAAACGCCCCATCTTTCCCCGAACACACATTGAGCCGTCAAAATCCCGTGCTAAGACCGATGGATGGCCAACGAACGCATGACACCCAATGCCAGACGGACACCGGATCGGCCCCGCCGCCGGGACATCGTCATTACAGCGGTGCTGGGGCTGGTAGTATTGTTCGTCCTGATGGTGTCCGGCGTACTGGAGCCGGGTGCTTATCTCGGGGCGAGCCTCGCGTTTGCAGCGCTGGCCTTTGTCTATTTCCTGACGGCGGTCACGACAGCCCAGCCCCGCGATGCAACCCCGCCAGCGGCGGCGACACGTCCGGCGGGCGACGATGTCATGGCCACCATGCTGGAGAAAATCTCGGTGCCGATCCTGCTGATCGGGCCAGGTGGGAGGATCGAGCAGGCCAATCCTGCGGCGCGGGCGCTCCTGGCCTTGGGCGCGGAAGGCGGGCTGCTGTCCACCTCGCTGCGCCAGCCGCGCGTTCTGGAGGCCGTGAGTGCGGCCTTGCGCGGTGAGCGTGGCTCGGTGGTGGAGTATGCGACACTCGCCCCGCTGGAAAGCCATGTGCGGGCGTTTGTGGAGCCGATCCGTCTCTCGGTTCCAGGGCCCATGCCCTGGCGCGCCATGCTGGTGCTGGCTGACGAGACGTCTTCCAAGCGTGCCGAACGCATGCGTGCGGATTTTCTTGCCAATGCCAGCCACGAGCTGCGCACCCCGCTCGCCTCGCTGTCGGGCTTCATCGACACTTTGCGCGGGCCTGCCCGGGACGATGAGGAGGCTCGCGACCGCTTTCTGGGCATCATGCGCGAGCAGACCGACCGCATGCGGCGCCTGATTGATGACCTGCTATCGCTCAGCCGCGTGGAAATGAATGAGCATTTGCCGCCCTCCGGCACGGTGGATCTGCGCAGTCTCGTTCCCGACGTCATAGACAGCTTGCGTCCGATGGCCGATGCCCGCGCGATCAAGCTGACCACCCGGCTTCCAGAGACACCCGTGACCGTCACCGGAGACCGCGATCAGGTCTATGAGGTGGTTGAGAACCTGATCGAAAATGCGATCAAGTATTCGCGTGAAGACAGCGTGGTGGAGATAAGCGCGCTGGATGACTGCCCCCGTGACCGGGCCGAGCAGGAGCCGGAGCGGCTGGGCGAGACGAGCGCCCGCCTGCTGCTGGCGGGGCCGCCCTTCGATGCGCGGGCGCGCTATGGCGTGGTGCGCGTGCGCGATCATGGCAGCGGAATCGACCGGCGCTATCTGCCAAGGCTGTCCGAGCGCTTCTTCCGCGTTGATGGGCAAAAGAGCGGCCCGGCGGCAGGAACCGGCCTGGGCCTCGCCATCGTCAAACATATTGTGACACGTCATCGCGGCGGGTTTGCCGTCGAGAGCGCGCCCGGCTCAGGCACACGTTTCACGATTTTCCTCCCGAAACCTGCCGTGTCCGCATCAGCGCAAGCCCCAGCGCCGCAAGGCGATCAGGGGCTTGCGGCCAGTCCGGCCGGTTCGTGACGCATTCGTGTCGCACTTACCCACGCGGCGGTCTTGCGCCGTCACAAAACTGTAATGGTGCTGTCATATTTAAGTGACTGATCCGGGCCAGTTTGCGCCGTCATCGCGGATGGGCCAGCAAGCCATTCGCGGCGCGAGGTTTGCGAGCATGCATCTGTCTCTTTTTACGGCGCTGGCCCTGCTGGTGCTCGTCGCGACCGGTTTCCTGATCGGCCGGCGGCGGGCAATGGCTATTGCTGCGCGTGAAGAGACCCGCCTGCATTCCCTTCCCGATTATCACGGCTATTTCGTTGCGCTCTGGACCGGGCTTCCAGGTTTCACCTTGCTCGCCGTCTATGCTGTTGCGGGCCACATGCTGGTCAACACGCTGGCGCTGGGCGAACTGAACCGGGCAAGCGAACCGCTGTATCAGCGTCATCTGGCGGCCCTTCAGGCGGACGATGTCTATCGCGCGGCGGGCACACGGCTGGCTGAGCTCGACAGCGAGATTGCTGCTCTTCGCAGCCAGGCCGATACAGTCATCGCTAGCGAAGGCCTCCATTCGGAGGCGCTGGCGGCGCTGCGGGCCCAGCAGGAGGAACGCCTGCTCGATCAGGATGATGCACGCTTCCAGATCACCGCGCGCGAGGCCGAAATTGCCGAAGCCGTCCTTGCGCAAGCCCCAGCGGACGAGGCGAGTGCGCGCGCCCGGGCCGGGTTTGAGTATCGCCGCCTGCCAATCGAACAGCGCGAGCTTTATCTCGCCGATGCGCGGGCGCTGGCGTCTGCTGACACGCTCGCCAGCCGCGACACGCCAGAACTGCGTGCCGCCGCGGAGGTGTTTGGTCCGCGCCAGCAGGGGGTGATGTGGATAGCCTGCCTTGGCGCGCTGGCGCTGGCGCTTGGAGGGCTCGCCTTTGCCCAGTCCCGCCAGAGCCGGACTTTCCGCGCGCGCAACCGGGTCGAGGGGATGGTTCATACTGCCCTGATGCTCGCCTCAGCCATCGCGATCCTGACAACGCTTGGTATCGTGCTGTCGCTGGTATTTGAATCGCTGCGCTTTTTTGCGGCCATTGACTGGCGCGTTCAGGACTTCCTGTTTGGTACCCAGTGGAGCCCGCAGACGGCGATCCGGGCAGGCCAGATCGGCCAGTCCGGCTCATTCGGCGCCGTGCCGCTCTTTGCAGGTACCGGCCTCATCATGCTGATCGCGATGCTGGTGGCGGCGCCTGTGGGGCTGTTTTCCGCCATCTACCTGTCTGAATATGCTGACAGCCGGGTGCGCGCCTGGGCCAAGCCCTTGCTGGAGATTCTCGCGGGGGTTCCAACGGTCGTCTATGGCTTCTTCGCGCTGCTGACGGTCGGGCCGCTCTTGCGCGATTTCGCGCTCTTTCTTGGCTATGAGGACGCGGTAACCCAGAGCGCCCTGTCGGCGGGTCTCGTCATGGGCGTGATGATCATCCCGTTCGTGTCCTCCCTGTCCGACGATGTGATCAACGCCGTGCCGCAATCGCTGCGCGACGGCGCCTATGCCATGGGCGCTACCAAGTCAGAAACGATCCGCCACGTCGTGTTCCCGGCTGCCTTGCCGGGCATTGTAGGCGCGCTGCTGCTGGCGATCTCGCGCGCAGTCGGTGAGACCATGATCGTGGTGATGGCTGCCGGTCAGGCGGCCAATCTGACGGCCAACCCGCTGGAATCGGTCACCACCATCACCGTACAGATTGTCATGCTGCTGACCGGTGACCAGGAGTTCAACAGCCCGAAAACCCTGTCCGCGTTTGCGCTCGGTCTGGTGCTGTTCGTGCTGACGCTGATCCTCAACATCATCGCGCTGCGCGTGGTGCAGAGTTATCGGGAAAAATATGACTGACGCGCCCCGCCCCATCGCGGATGCTGTCCGCCAGCGGCTGGCCCGCCGTCACCGCGCCGAAGGCCGTTTTCAGGCGTTCGGGGCCGGCGCGATCCTGCTCGCCATCGCGTTTCTCGGTGTGCTCATTGGCTCGATCATCGTCCAGTCGACCGGCGCATTCACGAGCTACACGCTCACCGTGCCGGTCACGATCGAGCGCGAGATTGCTGATCCGCGCGGGGATATGAGCGAAGCCTCCTTGCGCCGTGGCAGCTATAACCAGCTGCTACAGCGCGCCCTGCAGGCTGAAATTCCCGCTGCCGATACGCGCGCCGAGCTGCGCGATCTGTTCAGCCTCTATAGCGGGTTGAATGCGGCCTCCATCATGCGCCGTGTGGTCGCTGATCCGTCCCTGATCGGGCAGGAAATCGCGGTTTCCATGCCAGTCAATCACGAGATCGACCTTTATCTGAAGGGCGTGACGGTGCGCGAGGACAGGCTGCCCGGCGAAGGCACGCTCAGTGTCGACGCCGCCACAGGCGAGGTCACGCTTTCGGCCGCGACGCCGGCTTTTGCCCGCTTCGTTGCCCGTATCCGCGCTCAGGCCGAGCAGGAGCGTGCCAGCGCCCTGGAGATTGCACGGCGTGCCGAGGCGCAGGCCGAGGCGGCCCCCAGCCGCGATGAACGCGAGGCCGCCCTTGCCGCCGCACGCCGGGCGCTTGGCGATGCCGAACGCTTTGAGACCATTATCGATCCCGAAACCTCGATCCTGCTGGGGCCACGCACAGCCAGCCTTCTGGTGCGCATCAATGGCGGTGTCGTGTCGGTCAGCGCCGTGTCGCCGGACGGCCTGACAGCGCAGGGACGCGTCCTCCTGCCGCTGGCAAGCGATACGCCGAGCGCGGACTGGACCGAATGGGTCATCGAGACGCCGTCCGCCTCACGCCGGGTCAATGACCAGCAGGCCGTTTACGCCCGCACGCTCGAAGAGCGCGGCCTGGTCGAACAGCGCTTCAACACCCGGCTTTTCCTCAATGCGGACAGCCGCGAGCCGGAGCTCGCCGGCGTGATGGGTGCCTTTATCGGTTCCATCCTGACCATGTTCGTCACCATGCTGCTGGCGGTTCCGATCGGGGTCGGCACGGCGATCTATCTGGAAGAGTTTGCGCCCAAGACCCGCCTGACAGGGTTCATCGAGGTCAATATCAACAACCTTGCGGCCGTGCCGTCCATCGTGTTCGGCCTTCTGGGTCTTGCCGTCTTCATCAACGCGTTCGGCCTGCCACGCTCCGCCCCGCTGGTCGGCGGCATGGTGCTGGCGCTGATGACGCTGCCGACCATCATCATTTCCTCACGCGCGGCCTTGCGCGCGGTGCCGCCCTCCATACGTGAAGCGGCACTGGGGGTAGGCGCATCGCGGACGCAGGCTGTCTTCCAGCACGTATTGCCGCTGGCCATGCCGGGCATTCTGACCGGCTCCATCATCGGACTGGCACAGGCTCTGGGTGAGACCGCGCCGCTTCTGATGATCGGCATGGTGGCTTTTGTGGCCGACGCCCCGTCGCTGGGGCTGGCGGGCCTGACGCAGCCGGCAACCGTCATGCCCGTGCAGGTTTTCCTGTGGTCAGGCGCGTCCGAGCGCGCCTTCGAGATGCGTACGGCGGCGGCCATTCTGGCCCTGCTGACGCTGATGATCGTTTTCAATGCCGCGGCGATCTATCTGCGCCGCCGCTTCGAGCGGAGATGGTAAACATGGCCGAGGACGCAAGCCCGAAAGCGGGCCGGGGCACGGTCTATCACCCGGAGACGGACGGCAAGGCGATCAAGGTCGCCGCCAATGGCGTTGACGTGTTCTATGCCGACAAGCAGGCGCTCCATGCGATCAGCCTGAACATTCGCGACCGGTCGGTGACGGCGTTCATCGGCCCGTCGGGCTGTGGCAAGTCTACCTTCCTGCGCTGTATCAACCGCATGAATGACACCATCGACACGGCACGGGTGTCAGGCTCGATCCGTATCGATTCTGAAGAGATCAATGATCGCAGCGTCGATCCGGTGCTGCTGCGTGCGCGCGTCGGCATGGTGTTCCAGAAGCCGAACCCGTTCCCCAAGAGCATTTTCGACAATGTCGCCTACGGGCCGCGCATTCACGGGCTGGCCAGCAACAAGGACGAGCTGGAGACCATCGTCGAGACCTCATTGAAAAAAGCGGGCCTGTGGGACGAGGTGGCCGACAGGCTGGACCAGCCCGGGAACTCGCTTTCCGGCGGGCAGCAGCAGCGCCTC
>CAZCEG010000015.1:0-17536 GCA_964497275.1 uncultured Oceanicaulis sp. | reverse complement strand
GGCATCGCGGCTGCCCGATACGATCTGCGCGGCCAGCCCTTCGGCGATTGCCGGTGCCAGCAATATGCCGTGCCGATGGGCACCGGCGGCAACGAAAAGGCCCGGCGCCACCTCGCCTGCCCGCACCAGCCTGTCCGGGAAGGCAGGGCGCACCCCCGCCCAATGGTCGATGACGCGCCAGCCGGACACTTCCGCGACGAGCGCGCTTGCCATGCCCAGAAGGCTGGTACGGGTAAGCGTATCCACGCCGCAGTCCGACACCCCCGGCTCGACGCTCGCCCCGACAATCACCCGGCCACCGGGCTTTGGAGCGAGATACACGCCCTCCCCCCGGATCAACGGCCAGTGCGATACGTCTTGCGCGGCATCCAGCATCAGCGCCTGCCCCTTCACCGGCTCCAGCCCTGACAGCGCAGGATGAAGCCGCGCTGCGGCCCAGCCTGCCGCGATGATGACGATGTCAGCACCCTGCTCGCGGCCATCGGCAAACCTAACACCGCTGATACGGCCACCGGTCTCCAGCAGACGATCGACCGCCACGCCCTCGTGTATCTGCACCCCTGCCCGCCTTACGGCCGTTTCAAGGGCTGGGGCGAGCGCGCGCGCATCAAGGCTTGCCTCGTCCGGAAAGATGATCGCGTCGGCTCCCGGCAGTGGCGGTGCATCACTTGCCATCTCCGCCTCCGCGCCAAACGCGATGGCAGCCTTGAGAATGTTTTGCAGACCGTCAGAGCTGCGTCCCGTCACCAGCGCGCCCTTGCGCCTGTAGCCTGTCGGTATCCCGCTATCGGTCTCCAGCGCTTTAGACCAGTCTGGCCATAGCCGGGCGCTATGGACTGCCAGCGCATGAAAGGCACGATGGCGGGCCTTGGCGGGGTCAAGAGCCTCGGCAGCTTCCACGCCCGGCGCAATCATACCGGCAGCTGCCGAGATTGCGCCTTGACCTGCCTTACCTGCGTCACAAATGGAGAGTTCAATGTCATATGAAGACAGGGCGCGGGCGAGCGACAATCCTGCCGCTCCGGCACCGATAATGCACACGCGCGCGCCCGTCAGCGTCATGGTCCTGGTACCCGGTGACAGGCTGTCAGGACCGAGAGGTAAAAGTTCAGGAAGGATGTCGTCATGATGTCTGTCTATTCAAAGCTGGCGCGCCCGTCAGCCGGTCTTGTAGCCCCGCTTGCCGGTGCGATCACCCTTGCGCTGGCAGCTGGTAGCGGCGCGAGCGCGCAACAGCCTGATCGCTGTGTGCAGATCGGCAATGTCAGCGGCTACACCGTGATCGATGATCGTCACTTCATCCTGCAATCGGGCGCCAACAACCATTTTCTGGTCACCACGGCGACACGCTGCTCCGGTCTGCAATACGGGATACAGCTGGCCACGTCGATCCGCGGCAATCAGCGCATCTGCCAGCCGTTCAACGAATACGTCATCCCTGAAGATGGCTGGCGTTGCCGGATCGCTGCAATAGAGGCGGTAGACAGCCCGGACGCGGCCCGAGAGCTCGTAGCGGCGCGAAACGCAGAAGCCGAGTAACCGGCAGCAATGGGGGGCTTGAGGCCTCTCAGGTTGCCGTCTTGGCGGCCAGACGCACGATTGGCGCGCGAACTTCCGGCCCGTCGCCGTCTTCTTCCACGCGCTCAAGCGCGGCCCGGCAGTCGGCAAGGAAGCGTTCGCCGGCATTGTCGCCCTGTTTTGACCATGGCCGCGACAGGGTACGGGTAAAGAAAGCCGCCAGCGCACCACGCCAGGCCTCCTCCGGGCCATTCTCGTCGTCACGCTCGCCACACGCTTCCAGCGCCGCCTCAAACACCTTGTGCAGGAAGGAGAGCGTCGGCGCAGCGTCTTCCAGACGCGCTCTCGGGCCGTCCTCGCGCTCACCGGCAATGCGCCGCTCCGCTTCCCGCAAAGCCGCCAGATGGCGCCGGGTCAGGGTGCGGCTGGGCACGTCATCGCGCAGCTGATCAGCGTCCGGGATCAGGCCTTCAAGCTGGTCGGTCAGGCGCAACGCCATCTGCAGATCCTGCCGCAGGCGTGCGATCTGGGTGCGCCGTGTCTGCAGCCGGCGCTGGTCGATCAGCGCCCGCCCGGACTCTTCCAGAAGCCGCCACAGCGCCATTTTGCGGTCGGAATCGCGAATGTCATGACGCGCGCAGATGCGCTCGATCTCGGCCTCGTCATAGAGGTGGACGCCGTCAAGGATGATGAAGCTGGTGCCCGCACCACCGGTCAGTCTTGCCATGGTTGTTCCCTAGCCAGCCGGACGACCCGGCATCACCCCTCAATGACAGATTAACCCAAACTTAACCATGCCGAACCCCACAGACCGCGTGAGGCAGTCACATTTCTGTGGAAAATGGGCGGGTGAAAAGAGGGATGGTACCGCCTCCCCGGATTGAACGGGGGACCTCTAGATCCACAATCTAGCGCTCTAACCAACTGAGCTAAGGCGGCACATTTCGCGGAGGCCAGTCATGTGCTGGCGCCGGAGCGGTGACATAACGCCGCCGGCCCTGCGATGCAAGACCGGCGGGCAATCAGGGCTGCAACGATGCTCAGGCGTAACCGCTGGAGCGGATATGGCTCTGCAGGGCCTGCACACGCTGGGCATCAGACGGGTGGGTGGACAGGAAGGCGGGCGGAGCACCGGTATTGCCGCGCGCCATCATGTTGTTCCAGAAGGTGATGGACTCGCTCGGCCGATAGCTGGCCCGTGCCATGAAGTCGGTGCCGAGGCGGTCGGCCTCGTATTCGTGACGGCGCGAATAGGGCAGCAGCACACCAAAGGTGAGGCCCGCGCCCAGAACGCCTGCCCACATGCCGGCATTATCCACCCCGCCCTGATCGAGCGCGACCGCGGCAATGCCCGCGCCAAGGCCCGCCGCCATCTGCTGGGAGGCGCGCTCCTGCGCGTGACGGCCCGCCACGTGACCTGCCTCATGGCCCATCACGGTGGCCAGCTGGTCGTCATTGCTCACCACATCCAGCATGCCGGAATAGACCGCCACCTTGCCATTGGGCAGCACCCAGGCGTTGACCTGGTTATTGTCCAGCACCACGAACTCCCAGTCATGCTGCGGCATGCCGGAATTGAGGGCGATACGCTGGCCTACCCGCTCCACCTGACGGCGATGGGCGGTGTTGTTGCTGACGCGCTCCTGACGCAAAGCCTGCTGCCAGGTCTGCTGGGAGAGCTGGGCGATCTGCGCATCGGATACCAGCATGAGCTGGCTGCGGCCCAGCGCCTCGTTATGGGCGGTACAGCCGGCCACGAACGGCACCACGGCGCCCGTTGCCAGTCCGAGCAGAAGCTCTCGCCTGTCCATGCGGACGGGCGGCAATGCGGGATCGATCCTCAACTCGTTGCTCATCAGCACTGACCTCCAAAGCCAAAAAAAGCGCGCGCCGGACCCGATTTTCCGGGTTTGCCCGATGGAAACGCGATCCGGTTGAAGTTAAACATAAGACGGGACCGGGCGGAACAGAAACTCCGCGCGGGGGGCACGTAAAATGTGTGTTCCGTGCCGAGCCACCTGCCCGGTCGGTCAATGAAAGGATGCTCCCCATGCGCCGCCTTCTCCTCGTGCTTGCCATACTGGCCGGTCTGGCCATTGCCGCCGCCCTGATCATCCCTGCCCTGCTGACACCGGAGAACTGGCGCACCCAGATCGAGGATGCGGCCAGCGCGCAGATCGGGCGTCAGGTCAGCATTGAAGGCGATATGGGCTTCGCCCTCCTGCCCGCCATCCAGATACGCGCCGGCGGCGTGAGGATTGCAAATGCTGACGGGTTTGGCGAAGAGCCGCTGGCAAGCCTTGGCGAGCTGCGTCTCGGCCTTGCCCTGTGGCCACTCTTCTCGCGCCGGGTGGAGATCGACGAGTTCGTGCTGGTCGATCCGCAGATTTCGCTCGTCCAGCGCGGGCAGGCCAATAACTGGACGTTTGTGGCAGAAGGCGCAGCCCAGCCCGCTGCACCAGCCGAGGCCGGTGGTTTCCGCCGTCCGGGCGCCCTGCCCTTCGAGGCCAGCCTGCGCGATGTGCGCATCGAAAATGGCCAGGTGAGCTTTACCGATGGCGGCGATACCCTTGTCATCAGCGCCCTGAACCTCAGTGCCAGCATGGCAGGCCTTGATGACGAGGCGCGCGTGCGCGGCCAGTTCACGTTGAATGGCGAACAGATCAGCGTCGATGCGCTTCTGGGCGGGCTGCGCCCCTTCCTCGATGGACGCCAGACGCCGCTGACGCTCGAAGTGCGCTCTGCACCGCTGCAGCTGAATTTCAACGGTCAGGCTCTGGAGAGCGCGTCACTTGATCTTGACGGCGACGCCCAGATTACAGCCGACCTGCCCGGTCTTGCCCGCATGGCAGGATCACCTCTGCCGCCGGGATCGGCGGTCCGCAGTGTCGCAGCGTCCGGCCGGTTTTCGCTGCGTCCGCAACGGATCGGTTTTGCCGATGCACAGGTGCGCCTTGACGAGATCACAGGGACTGGCGGGCTCAACATAGACACCGGCCGCGCGCGGCCCATGGTGACGGGCCAGCTCTCGATCCCGCGCCTCGACCTGAACCCCTATCTGCCCGAAGGAAGCGCCTCACAAGGCACTGGCAGCGGTCCGCTAAGCGACGATCCCATTGATCTTGGGGCCTTGCGCCTCGTAGATGCCCGCATCACCGCCAGTGTCGACCAGCTGCGCTTTGCCGATATCGAAGCCAGCAATGCCAGTCTTGTGATCCAGGTGGAAAACGGGCGGCTGGTAGCCGATATCTCCCGCTTCGACCTTTATGGGGGTCGTGGTAGTGGCCAGCTCGTTGCCAATGCCCGCACCGCAACGCCGAGCTACACCATCACCGCGCAGCTGGACGCCTTGCAGGCCCAGCCCTTCCTGGCTGCGGCCGCTGATTTTGCTGCGCTGCGCGGGCTTGGCAGTTTCAACCTTAACCTTTCAAGCAGCGGCGCCTCCAGCCGGGCGATCATGAACAGCCTCTCCGGTCAGGGCCGGTTTGCGATGACGGACGGCGCCATTGAAGGCATCAACCTTGCGCAGGTGATCCGCTCGCTCCAGACCAGCATCCAGACCCGGCAGCTGCCGTCGGGATTTGGCGCGGCAGAAGAAACAGACTTCAGCGAGCTGAGCGGCACCATCACCATCACCAACGGCGTGGTGCGCAATCAGGACCTCGTCATGCTGTCCCCCTTGCTGCGCGTGGCCGGGGCTGGCGAGTTCAATCTGGTCGAGCAGACCATGGATTACCGGCTGAACCCGCGCGCCGTCGCCTCGCTGGCCGGTCAAGGTGGTGCTGCGGACCTGACCGGGATTACTGTGCCGGTGCGGTTGCGCGGCAGCTTCGCCCAGCCCTCCTTCAGCGTCGATTTCGAGGCGGTTCTGCGCGCTATGGCGAGCGGTCAGGCGCGCGGCCTGATCGACCGCCTGCTGCCGGGCCAGACCCCGCCTGCCACGACCGAAGGCGTGAGCACCCAACAAACCCAGCAGACCCCGGCAGAGCAGCTATTGCGCGGCCTGCTCGGTAGCCGCCAGCGCCAGAGCGAACCGCAGCAGGAGACCGAGCCGGAACCGGAGCCGTCAGGCGAGGAATAAGCCTACTCGGGCAGGAAAGGCATCACGTCGACGAGTTCGAGCCAGGGCGAGTCATCCGCCAGCTGGCGCAGAAGTGGTAGATGCCCCTGACCATAAATTGCCAGAACGCGCCGCACCTGACCGTCGCTTTCCTCCACCTCACGCAGAATATTTTGGAAAATCAGAATATTACGCGTGTGCCAGTTCGCCAGCGTATGCGCTCCGCCCTGATTTTCATCCTGCCACTGGCGGATCATGAAGCGTCCGTAGAAGTCCGCATTGGCCTGCAGACCTTCGGGCGAATTCATGATGCGCAGCACCTGCCCGATGGTGTGGTTGCCCAACCGGGCTTGAGCGCGCTCGGTGTGCGCAGTGCCATAGGCGCTTAATTCCTGTGCGAGGGCCTGATAACGCTCGTCCGGTGCCTGATCAATCGCCGTTTGTTCATCGGAATAGAACGGATGACGGACGTCGGTAGCGGCGATGCGATCATGGCCCAGCCGGTCCGCCAGCCGGAAGCCGATCTGGACGATTTCGTTTCTCCGGTCACGAAAACCGCCAGCGCGATACTCGGCGTAGAAGCCGTCTACATTGGGCTGCTGCGAGCGGGGCCATTCCACGAGGATGAGGTCAGGCTCCCACGCCGCCAAGGCATCCACAATGGCCTCGATCTCCGCCTGACGGCGCTCGGAAAGTACGTCATCAGCCTCCACATTGAAGCTGTCCTGTCCGGGATTGGCGAAATGATAGGTGCCAAGGAACATGATTTCAGCCCACGGCTCGGGCCGTTCGAGAATGGAGGTCTGCGCCATGGGCTGGGCTGCTGCGCTGGCACACATGAGGGCGGCGAGCGCGATCTTAACGATTGCGATTTTCATATGATTTACTTGGCCTTACAGAGCAGATGGGCATTGTGCACGGTCGCGAAACGGCGTTTGCAGAGTGATCGCTGCTTGATCCCCGGATAGCTTGCCCATCTAATCGATGTTGAACGCAAAGCAGGTTGAAGCACACAGCCTATGCGCAACCGGGGAGTTTCCAAGTGAAGAAGAATTCATGCGCAGCCGCCATCGCAGGAGCCCTAATGGCCTTTACCCATTTTGGCCCCGCCCATGCCGCCCAGACCGCCTATCCCGGTGACCGGATCACGGGCGATCATTTCGCTACCCGCGCACCCATTCAGGCCGTCAACGGAGCTGCGGCCTCGGCCCAGCCACTGGCGACAATGGTCGGCATCGACATCCTGAAAGCAGGCGGCAATGCGGTGGACGCTGCCATCGCGATGAATGCGGTGATCGGCCTGATGGAGCCCGTCGGCAATGGTATTGGCGGGGACATTTTCGTCCTGATCTATGATCCCGAGACGCGAGAGGTTTACGGCCTCAACGGCGCAGGCCGCTCACCGATGGGTCTCGACATCGAGACCGTGCGCGCACGCCTTACGCCGGAGGGGACCATCCCGCCCGTTGGCGCCCTGCCCGTTTCGGTGCCCGGCACGGTCGATGGCTGGTTCGCCATGCATGAGCGCTTTGGCAGCCTGCCCATGGAGCAGATCCTCGCCCCTGCGATCCGCTATGCCGAGGAAGGCTTCCCCGTCAGCCAGACCATCGCACACTACTGGCAGCGCAATATGCGCATCCTGCAGGAGCGCTACGATGCGGGCCAGTTTGAAGAATTCGACAATGCCCGCGCGACCTATCTGAACGCAGAAGGGCGCGCGCCAGCCGAAGGCGAGATTTTCCGCAATCCCGATCTTGCCCGCACCTTCCGCATGCTGGCTACGGGCGGGCGCGATGCCTTCTACGAGGGCGAGATTGCGCGCACGATTGACGCCTATATGCGCCGCATTGGCGGCTGGCTGCGCTATGAGGACTTCGCTGCGCACCGCTCCGAATGGGTCGACCCCGTTACCACCAATTATCGCGGCTATGATGTCTGGCAGATACCGCCGCAGGGTCAGGGCATGACCGTGCTGCAGATGCTGAACATCCTGGAAGGCTACGACCTTTCCTCGATGGGCTTCATGAGCGCGGACGCCCTGCATGTGATGATCGAGGCCAAGCGTCTCAGCTTCGAGGACCGCGCGCGCTTCTACGCCGATCCGGCCTACCAGCCCGCTCCGGTGGAATGGCTGCTCTCGGAAGACTATGCCGATGAACGCCGCGCCCTCATCTCGATGGATAGCGCGATGGAACAGGTCGGCCCCGGCGATCCGCCGCAGATCGAGCACAATGACACCACGTATCTCACCGTCGCTGACGGTAATGGCATGATGGTCTCGCTCATCCAGTCCAATTATCGCGGGATGGGATCGGGCCTGATCCCCGATGGGCTGGGCTTCATGTTCCAGAACCGGGGCGAGGCTTTCTCCATGGATGAGGGCCATCCCAACGTGTACGAGCCCGGCAAACGGCCCTTCCACACCATCATTCCCGGCATGGTGACGTATAATGGTGAGGGCTATCTCAGCTTCGGCGTGATGGGCGGCGCCATGCAGCCGCAAGGCCATGTGCAGGTGCTCGTCAACATGATCGATTTCGGCCTGAACATTCAGGAAGCCGGCGATGCTGCACGCTGGCGTCATGAGGGCTCCACCGAACCGACGGACGATCTCGGCGTGATCGGCGGCCTCGGCCGCGTGCATCTGGAAAGCGGCGTTCCGGCAGAGGTGCGCGCCGAGCTGGAACGGCGCGGCCATGTGCTGGCGCGCTCTGATGGCGGGTTCGGCGGTTATCAGGCGATACGGCGTGATCCCGTCACCGGCGTCCTCAGTGCGGCGTCGGAAATGCGCACGGACGGAGCGGCCATGGGTTACTGATTACCTGTCCGGCTCATGAACGGCAGGCAACAGGTGTTTTCATTGGGGGTTCAGGCGCGGCCCACCAGTGTCGCGTCTGACGGATTGGCAGGGAGACAACCCATGACACGCATATCGAGCAAAGCCTTGTTTGCCGGAGCGATGGCGCTGGCAGGCCTATCATTCCTACCGGCAATGGCCGAGGCCCAGCGCCGGGGCGACCGGGGGCCGGGGGCGATCACCTTCTTCGAGCAGCCCAACTTCCAGGGCCGCTCGGTACGCATCGATGGTGATGCGCCAGACTTCCGCCGCGTCCAGTTCAACGATCTTCCCAGCTCCTTCCAGATCGAAGGGCGCGGGTATTGGGAGATCTGCTTCGACATCAATTATCGGGGCCGCTGCGAGATCGTCAGCGAAGACACGCCCATGCTGTCGGGCGGCTGGAACAATCAGATCAGCTCGGCCCGTCCAGTACGTTTCCGGGGGCCGGGCGCGCGCGAAGGCCTGGTGATGTATTCGGAACCGAACTTCCAGGGCCAGTCCGTGCTCGTCACCAACAATATCGGCAATCTGAACTCGATCCAGTTCAACGACCGCCCGCGCTCGCTCGAAGTGCTCAGCGGCGAATGGATCGTCTGCCAGCACGCCAATTTCGGCGGCCGGTGCGAAACGCTGCGCAGCGATGCCAGCGATCTGCGCAGGCTGGGCCTCGACCGGGAGATCAGCTCTGTCTCTCCGACCTCGCAATATAACCCGCCCGCACCGGCAAACCCCGGCTATGGCCCGGGCTCTGGCATCGGGTCGAACCTGCGCCCCGGGTCGGTCTTCGGGGGCACGCGCGGCGCGCAGAGCACCTACTTTGCAGACCCCCGTGTTCAGGGTGCACCCATTGCCCGCTGCATGAGCAATTTCGGCAGCTCAGGCTGTGACCAGATCGTCGCCGATCAGGTCTGCCGTGCAGAAGGCTTCAGTCAGGCCGCCTACTTCACCATTGTCGACCGGGGACGGACCAACCACTACTTCCTTGGCGACAACCGCACGGCGCTGTCCAACGGAGCAATCTCTGACTTGCTCTGTGTGCGGTAGGCATCAGTCTTTTCACCGCTATATACAGCCCGGCCCCTCGCACCCGCGGGGGGCCGTGTTGTATGGTTCGGACCCGACCTTGCGGCGAATCCCGGAGTAGCCTCATGCCCGTGCACGATCCTGTCGTTCTTGAGCAGACACCTGCCGCCGATCACACGATCGACCAGCGCTGGGATCGCTATACGCCAGAAGAACACGGGGTGTGGGACACGCTATACAAGCGCCAGATGAAGGTGCTGCAGGGCCGCGCTGCGCCCGAGCACTTCAAGGGGCTGGAACTTCTGAACCTCAATGAGGGCGGCATTCCCGACTTCCGGCGGATGAACGAGAAGCTGGAAAAGCTGACCGGCTGGACGGTGGTGCCGGTGCACGGCCTCATTCCCAATGATGTCTTCTTCGACCATCTGGCGAACCGGCGCTTTGTGGCTGGCCGCTTCATCCGCGATGCAGACAAGCTGGACTATCTGCCAGAGCCCGACATTTTCCACGACGTGTTCGGCCATGTGCCGCTTCTGACCCAGCCGGTCTTTGCCGACTACATGGAAGCCTATGGCAAGGGCGGCGCGAAAGCCGCGCGCCACGGCATGATCGAGAACCTGACCCGTCTTTACTGGTACACGGTGGAGTTTGGCCTCATCAACTCGCCCGATGGCATGCGCATCTATGGCGCGGGCATTGTCTCCAGCCAGTCTGAATCGGTGTTCTCGCTGGAGGGGCGCTCCCCCAACCGCATCCATTTCGATCTCGAGCGCGTGATGCGCACAGATTACCGGTATGACGATTTCCAGCAGACCTATTTCGTCATCAACTCCTATGAGGAGCTGATGGAGGCGACAGCCGGGCAGGATTTCGACCCGATTTACACCCGCCTCAAAGGCCTGCCGGACTTCAAGGCCAGCGACGTTCTGGAGACCGATAAGGTCTATGCCAAGGGCACGCAGGAATACGCCACAGCCGGTGGTCTGGCCAAAGGCGCCAAATGGGTCTGAGCCGGTCTAGCCGCGTCTGAGATACGCTGCTGCGCCCAAGGCGGCCGCCACCCCGCTGGCAAAGCTCGCCTGCAACAGATAGCCGCCCGTAGGCGCTTCCCAGTCAAGCATTTCGCCGGCCACGAATACGCCGGGCAGCGCCTTGAGCATGAAGCGGTCATCGACTGAGGCGCGTGCTATGCCGCCTGCGCTGGAGATCGCCCGATCGAGCCCCTGCATGCCGGTCAGCGTGATGGGCAAGGCCTTGATCCGCTGGGCCAGCGCTTGCGGCTCACGCGGCAATGCGCCCGCTTCGCGTAGCAGGGCAGCAGAGACGGGCGATAGCCGCGCCTGCTTGCGCAGCGTGTTGGAGAGCGACTGGCCGGGCTTCGCCGCTGTGAGGCGCTTTGTCAGCGCGTCTTCGGACATATCCGGCGCGAGATCGAAGGTCAGCACGGCCCTGCCCTCTGCCTCGATCTCCGTGCGCAAATCTGCACTCAGCGCATAAATGGCCCCGCCCTCCATCCCGTAGGCGGTAATCATGGCTTCGCCGCGCAGCGTGCGGTCCTGATGGCTGAAGCTGGCAGTTTTGAGCGGCTCTCCGGCAAAGCGTTCCTTAAACACCGCCGACCAGCGCACATTGAAGCCCGCATTGGAGGGCGTGAAGGGCGTGATCTCCACACCGCGCTCGCTGAGCCAGCCCGTCCACTCGCCGGTAGAGCCAAGACGCGGCCAGCTTGCCCCGCCAAGCGCCAGGATCACGGCGTCAGCCTCGATGGGTGTTTCAGCACCATCCGGTCCGGCGATCAGGAAACGCCCGGCGCCATCAAAACCCCGCCATGTCTGGCCGGTGTGGATCGTGACGCCCAGCGCATCGAGGCGCGCCAGCCAGGCGCGCAATAGCGGCGAAGCCTTCATGGATTTGGGAAAGATGCGCCCGCTGGACCCGGTGAAAATCTCCTGCCCCAGCCCTTCACACCACTGGATCAGCTCGGAGGGCGGAAAGGCACGGATGGCAGGCTCCAGCCAGTCACGCGCCGCGCCATAGCGCTCCAGAAAGGCATCCAGCGGTTCGGAATGGGTGAGGTTCAGCCCGCCCCTGCCCGCCATCAGGAATTTGCGCGCAACGCTCGGCATGCGCTCATGGACATCAACCGAGAAGCCTTCGCCCGCGAGCCTTTCGGCCGCGATCAGGCCCGCAGGCCCCGCCCCGATAATGGCGATGCGCTGGCTCATTCGTCTGGCGTGTCGAAGCGTCCGCCCCGACCTTGCCCTTGAGCAAAGCGGGTGGCGCCTTCCACTGTCTCGCCGCTCTGCAGGGTCTGCATGCCAAGGGCAAACTCGGCGGCAAGCGCCTGGGTCTCGGTCAGGCTCCACTGGGTGAGCGCGCTCAGCCTGTCATGTCTCATGCAGGTTTGCGGGAAGCCAGCGATCTCGCGGGCGAGCGATAACGCGGCTTCCAGCGCCTTGCCGGGCTCGGCCAGCCGGTTGGCAAGGCCGATTGCGAAGGCTTCTTCTGCGTCCACGGGCTGCCCCGTCAGGATCATGTCCATGGCGCGCGACTGGCCTATCAGGCGCGGCAGGCGCACCGTGCCGCCATCGATCAGCGGCACACCAAACCGCCGGCAGAACACGCCGAATACCGCATCGCGCGCTGCCACACGCATATCGCACCATAAAGCCAGCTCAAGCCCGCCCGCGACAGCGTGGCCCTCCACCGCCGCGATAACGGGCTTGGAGAGCATCATGCGGCTCGGCCCCATCGGGGCGTCACCTTCAGGCTCGGTGCGGTTGGGCGTGCCGTCTGCAATCGCTTTCAGGTCCGCGCCTGCGCAAAATGTCCCGCCCGCGCCGGTGAGGATGGCGACATCCGCGCTTTCGTCTGCGTCAAACCGGCGGAATGCATCGGCGAGCGCCTGCGCCGTTGGGCCATCGACCGCATTGCGCCGTTCAGGACGGTCAATCGTTATTATGGCGATGCGGTCGCTGGTCTCGTAGCGGATGGTCATGGATCAGGCTACGCCATCGAGCGTGCGCGCCACCGCGTCAGGCATGGCGGCGATCACGCGCAGATAGTTGCGCGTAGCAGCATCAGGCTTGCGCCTGCCCTGCTCCCAGTCGCGAAGGCTAGCCACCGGCACGCCATAACGCGCGGCGAATGCAGGCTGGCTAAGTCCTGTAGCGGCCCGCGCCTTTCGGGCTAGCACCGCAGCGCGGCCTCGCTCAAACTCCACATCCGAAAGCGGCACGTCGGGATCAGGGGCGTTGCTCGCCATGATATCTTTCTGTCTCGCGCTCATTGGCTTTCCTCAACGAAATAATGCGGGCCACACCATCACGCGGTGCATGGACGCATACCCAGACCCGTCCTTGTGCAAGCCCATAAGTAACGAAACGGTCCTCGCCGTAGTCAAACCGGGTGTCCAGAACATCCACCTTGCTGCGATCCGCCAGCACCTCGGCAGCAAAACCCAGCCGGACGCCGTGCTTGGCGAAGTTGCTCTGATCCTTCTCCGGATCGTAGTCCAAGCTTGACCAAGTATACGGCAATGCCGCACCCCTTTCAATCTACCCCCACACCGCCGAGCGGAGCATGTTGAGGGCGACGAGAGCGAGGCCCACCGCAAACGCCTGACGCAGGCGCGCCGCGTTGAGGCGGTGAGCAAGGCTCGCTCCCAGCGGGGTTACAAAGACCGCCGTGATAGCCAGCAGCGCAAAGCCGGGCATGGAGACATAGCCTAGCGAAAACGGCGCGCGGTCAGCCACGCTCCAGCCCGTGATCACGAAGCCCAGCGCCGCCGGGAAGCCTATGGCGACGCCAAAGCCTGCCGCGGTCGCCACGGCGACATGGATGGAGCGGCCAAAGACGCTGAGCAGCGTGACGCCGAACACGCCCCCGCCAATGCCCATCAGGGCGGACATGATGCCGATCATCCCCGCGAGCAGCGCACGGAAAGGCTGGCCCGGCAGATCATCGCCCAGCTTCCAGTCGGCCCGCCCGAAGAAGAATTGCGCCGAGAGCAACAGCGCCGTCAGCGCAAAGATGAAAACGAGGCCACGCGTCGGGATCGCACCGGCTATCGCGGAACCCGCCAGCGCGCCCACCACGATCCAGGGGCACCATTTTTTGAGGACATCAAAGTCCACCGCGCCCTTCTTCGCATGCGCCATTACGGAGCGGGCTGAGGTGATGACGATGACGGCAAGGGAGGTGCCCACAGCCGCGTGCATGGCGTGTTCGGGATAGCCCAGAAACACCAGCGTGTAGTACATGGCCGGGACCATCACGACCCCGCCGCCAATGCCAAACAGCCCGGCGATCAGCCCCGCAAATGCGCCGACGGCCAGTAGGGTGAGAAGATAGGCGATGTACTGTTCCATCAGGCCGCTGCGCGCTCCCTCACCGCGTCCATCGCGCGCTCGATAACGTCCCAGCCCGCGCCATCCTTGTTGGCCTCGGAGGAGAGTATCTGCCGCCAGCGGCGCGCACCGGGCATCCCGGCAAACAGCCCCAGCATATGGCGCGTAATGGCATGCAGGCGCACGCCGCGCGCCAGCTGCTCGTCCAGATAAGGCCGGTAGGCTTCGATGATCGCGAAAGGATCCTCATGCGGGTCGGCTTCACCGAAGAAGACGCTGTCCACGCGAGAGAGGATGAACGGCGTGTGATAGGCCGCGCGGCCCAGCATCACCCCGTCCAGCCCCGCCATCTCGGCGTTCGCGTGATCGAGGTTTTCCAGCCCGCCATTGAGGATGATCTCAAGCTCGGGGTGCGCGGCCTTCAGCCGGCGCACGATATCGTAATCCAGCGGCGGGACTTCACGGTTTTCCTTCGGCGACAGGCCCTTGAGCCACGCCTTGCGGGCATGGACGATGAAACTCGTCACGCCGCTTTGCGCCACCGTCTCCACGAATGAAAACAGTGTGTCTTCCGGGTCCTGCTCATCCACGCCGAGGCGGTGCTTTACGGTGACCGGCACCGACACCGCCTCGCGCATGGCGGCAAGGCAGTCGGCGACCAGCTGCGGCTCGCGCATCAGACAGGCCCCGAACGTGCCCGACTGCACCCTGTCAGACGGGCAGCCGACATTCAGATTGAGTTCCGCATAGCCGAAATCTTCCGCGATCCGGCTGGCCTCGGTGAGCCTTGCCGGATCACTGCCGCCCAGCTGGATGGCGACGGGGTGCTCGGAAGCATCAAACCCGATCAGGCGTTTCGCATCGCCGTGAATGACGGCCTGATCGACTGCCATCTCTGTATAGAGCAGCGCGCGGCGCGACATGACGCGGTGAAAGGCCCGGCAATGCCGGTCCGTCCAGTCCATCATGGGCGCCACGCAGAATTTATGTGATTGATTTAATTGCATTTTCTATTTACACTCAATGCGTTGATTAATGGCGTGTGCACTCGAATTTACGACGCAACGCGACGCTGTTCGCTAGGTTTTGATCACGCTCTGCACACAGGGAGCACACGCCATGGCCGCGATCATGAGGCTCCCATCCGGCTCATGGAGAGTGCAGATACGGCGTGAGGGGCGATATGCAAGCCAAAGTTTCCTGAAGCGAGGTGATGCAGAGGCTTGGGCGCGTCATGTTGAGAGCAAGATTGACCGTGGAGAAGCGGTCAGCATGTGTCACGGTTCGGCCATTACGTTCACTGACCTTATAATAATTCACGAAAATGATCGTTCAGAAGCCGGAAAACAGCTGGGCAGAACGAAAGCGGCCACACTCACCCTCCTGACAACCCGTCTTGGCAAACGCAAACCGCTCGAGCTGTCTCGTGAACTGCTTGTCGAATATGGACGGGAGCGGTCAAAGCAGGGAGCGGGTCCGGTCACGTTGAGCATCGAACTGGGGTATATAAAGACAATCCTGAACCACTCAGCTGCCGTGCACGGGGTTCATGCGCCAACAGAAGGCGTGGATTTAGCCCGTCTCGCCCTTTCGCGGCTGGGGCTAGTCGGTCGGAGCGCGGAGCGGAGCAGACGGCCTGAACAACACGAGTTGGACCGCATCATAACCGCACTCGAAAGCAATCCCCGGCAGTCGATCCCGGTAGGACGAATAATCCGCTTTGCCATCGCCACCGCTTTACGGCAGGACGAAATTTGCCGTGTGCAATGGGATGATTTCTGCGAGCGCACTCAAATGATCACTGTGCGCAACAGAAAAGACCCCCGCCGGAAAACGGGCAACGACCAGCGCATACCGCTGCTCAACATCTCCGGATATGACCCGCGCTTACTTCTTGAGCAGCAAAGCGGTCTGGCCGGACGCGCCGGGCGGATATTTCCATACAACGCCCGATCCGTCGGAACCGCATTTCGAAGGACATGCCGCGAGCTGAAGATCGACAACCTCAGATTCCACGATTTGCGCCACGAGGCCACAAGCCGTCTGTTCGAGGCCGGATTGTCTATCGAACAAGTGGCGCTGGTTACGGGTCACAAAGACTGGAAAATGCTGCGCCGCTACACGCACATCAAGCCGGAGAGCTTGCACGCCATTGCTGCAAGGCGAGCATGCTGGAGCGGTGCAGCCTGACCAGTTCACACAGGGCAGTTCCACGCCTCGGCCGTTCAAAGCTGAACGCCAAACCTCGACACAATGGCAGCCGTGAGCAGGTAGAGCGACACGGTCAGGACAAGCCCGGCGCCCAATGCGGGATAAAAGTCCACACCGCGCCGGATCAGTGCCGGGATGAGAAGAAACATCGGCAGACTCGGCAGCACATACCAGAACGTAGCCTCTGCATGTGCGGCGATCCGCTCAGGGTCTGGCACATCGCGCCATAGCCAGATCATGCCCAGCACAGAGACAAGCGGGAGCGAGGCCAGCAAAGCCGCCATCGCAGGACTGCGCTTGGCCAGCTCAGAGACCGCAACGATGATCACTGCGGAGATGATCGCCTTGACCGCGAGATAAAGCACCCGCCCGCCCTCCTGCCTGTTACTCGCGTACCACCACTGTGAAGGGCGAGAGTATCACCTCACCCTGATGACGCACTTCAACGAAGAGCCTGTGTACGCCCGGCTCTTCAAAGCCGATCTCGAAGGCAAGGTCCGGACCGGCGAAGGCCTCATCCGTCACCGGTTCGGCGCCAGACGGATGCGCATGGGCCATCTGTGAAGCGCCGGCGTTGAAGCCGACAATGTGCGCAAATGCACCCAGATGGGGCTGGAGTGCCGTGACCGGCGCGCCCTCGGCATCTGCCACTGACAGCGTCATGACGTTTGCCATACCTGCACGGATGGACGCTTGCGGTGCGAGCGTGAAGGAGAGGCCGCCGGCCTGAGCCGTCAGGATGTCAGCCGGAATGATGTAAGGCGCTGCCTCATCGCCCACGCGCACCCAGTCAGTGGCGCGAACAGCGCCCGCGTCATGGGCGTGCGCGTCCTCCCCGTGTCCGGTGTGGTGATCGTCGGTCTGAGGGTCATGGGCATGATCACGGCCGCCGCCATGGCTATGGCCTTCGGTCGCGGCCGGTGGATCCAGCGGTTCCAACAATTGGCCATCCACCCAGACGCGGTAGATGCGCGGGTGCGCCGGTGTAAAGCTGAGTGTGGCGCGGCCCTCGGCGTCCGGTTCGATATGCAGGTGATGGAAGTCCTCAAGGCCTTCATCAACGATCAGCACATGGACCAGCCGGCCGTGGGTCGGGGCGAAATCAGAACCGGCGACCGGTGCGCCGTCAGGGCCTGACAGCTGGAGCGTGAGGGTTGCGTCCTGACCGACGGCCAGCTCGCCAGCGGCTTCGGCGGTCAGACGCAGACCGCCGGGTTGCTGGTCGGCGTCGTCGGTATGGGCGTGGTCGCCGTGATCATGTCCATGGTCGTTATGATGGTGGCCGTGATCGCCATGATCATGGCCGTGCTCCTGGGCGAACGCGGGAACGGCGAACAGGGCCGCACTGAGCGCGGCGAGGCTGACGAGGGAAAGACGCATGGGTTCAACTCCTTGAAGGGGCGGGAACACGCATCGCAGCAGCTTCGGGTTCGGGGCGGTTGACGCCAAGATTTCGCACCGCGCCAAAGCGCAAATAGAGTGCGGGCAGCACGATCATATTGAGCAGGGTGGAGGATACGAGACCGAACAGGATCA
>CAZCEG010000014.1:0-18157 GCA_964497275.1 uncultured Oceanicaulis sp. | reverse complement strand
CTTTAGCCGCATCCCGCCATCCTAGATGTCTCAGACATCTGGGACAGCCCCTAATTTGATGCTGCGTGTTATCGACTGCTGCATCCGGAGTAACAGGCTGCGCGTTTCTTATGTGTGGTCTATGAGCAGGCCATGCAAATGAAAGGAACGAAAGGCCCGGTTTTGGCTGACAGCGTGCAGCGATCTGGTAAGGTGAAGGTCGATGCCGGGGTTCCGGCCGCATCCGGAGCGATACCCGCCGCATGACGTCCGCCCATCCCAGAGATCTGCTCCGGCGCATTGCGTCAGGTGAGCGTGCAGCGTTCAGCGCCTTGTATGACGCGACTAGTGGCAAGCTGTTTGCCGTATGTCTCAACATCCTGCGAAATCGAGCGGAAGCCGAAGAGGCTTTACAGGAAACATATGTCAAGGTCTGGAGGCGGGCCGGCAGTTTCGACGCAGAGCGGGCGTCGGCCATGTCCTGGCTGATCGCCATAGCCCGCAACGCGGCGATCGACATAGCCCGCAAGCGCAAAGGGGTGGCAGTGGACCTCGAAGCAGCGGCCGAGCTCGAAGATGATGCGCCCAGCCCCGAGGCCGAGGCGCATGCGTCCGGAGAAGCGCGCCGCCTGCACGATTGTCTTGGCGGTCTTGAAGGCGATCAGGCCTTGTTTATACGGCGTGCCTATATTGGCGGCCTGTCTTATTCACAAGTGGCCGAGGCCACGGGCAAGCCACTCGGAACGGTCAAAAGCCTGATCCGGAGGGGGTTGCAAAAGTTGAGAGCGTGTCTGGAAGCAGCATGAGCGACGATAGCGACCATATTGACCTGCTGGCAGGCGAGTACGCGCTCGGCCTTCTGGAGGGTGTGGAGCGGGCAGATGCTGCTCGTCGGGTCGAGATGGACCCTGCTTTCCGCGCGCGCGTCGCGTTCTGGGAAGACAGGCTTGCGTCCATTCTCGACACAGTGGAGGAGCGTCCGGCACCGGCCGCGCTAAAACGGCGGATCGAAGCCGCCGTGTTCGGCGAAGCGCCCGTTGCGCAGTCCCGGTCCGCCTCCTCGCTCTGGCAGTCTCTCGCCGTGTGGCGCAGCCTTACAGCGACCGGGTTTGCGGCTGCGGCCGCCGCATGTGTTGTCCTGCTGGTCCGGCCGCCCCAGATTGTGGAGCGGATAGAGGTCGTGGAGGTCGAAGTTGAAGTCCCGGTTGCAGCTCCGGCGCCCACATCTGGCGTCATACTGGTGGCGGCGCTTCAGCCGGTAGAGCTTGACCCGGCATTGCTGGCAGTCTTCGACGAGAGCGAGGGCGTGTTGACGCTGCGAGGGCCAGTGGGATCAGGGCAAGCCGGGGACACGGAATTGTGGATCATCCCGGATGGCCGCAACCCGGTATCGCTTGGCGTCATCACACGTGACGGCACGCGGACGATCCCGGTGGAGCCAGCGCTGGTAGCTGATTTCCGGGCCGGAGCGGCTTTGGCGGTCAGCCTGGAGCCTGCGGGCGGGTCTCCGACCGGTGCCCCGACCGGCCCGATTCTGGCGCTCGGCCCGCTTAGCAGAGCGTAGTTTTCCCTCGGCGCGCACCGTCATCTGCTTCACACGCCCGGCAACACACGCGGCGTCAGCCTGCGATCTGGTGCAGCGCGGCCACCAGCGCCTCAACTTCGTGGTCTTGCGTGAAGACGGCCGGGGTCACCCGGACACAAGCGCCACTGGCAATTCCGTCGCGCATGACGGTAAAGATACCGAACTCCTCGGCCAGACGTGCGGCCAGCGCGGCGTTGTCTTCCACACTCGTTTGTCCGCGCAGCCGGAAAGAGGTGATCCCTGCGTGAAGCGCGGGATCAGCTGGCGTAAGGATGTCGATGCGGGGATGATCGCGCAGGGCCTCTGCCCATGCGCTGCGCAAATGTCGCAGGCGGCCCGCCTTGCGCGCCGGTCCCAGCCGGTCATGGATGGCCAGTGCATCCGGCACGGCAAGCAGGGCGGCGAGATTTACCGTGCCGGTCTGGACCCGCGCGCGTATGCCCTGAGGTGCCGGGTCGGCGGCGTTCATATAGGGGTCGATATCGCCAATGCGCTCGCGCCGGATATAGATCGCACCGACACCCAGCGGGGCACCGATCCATTTGTGCAGGTTGAGGCCAATGAAATCGGCACCCAGCGTGTTCACATCGAAATCCACCTGACCGAAGGCATGGGCGGAATCTACAAGCACATCCGCGTCGTGATGGCGTGCCAGCTCCACCAGTTCACGCACGGGCAGCAGAAGCCCGGTCCGATGGCTGACATGGGTAACCAGCACAAGGCGGATATGCGGGTTCGCTTCCAGAGCCGCAGCATAGGCATCCAGAATGGACTGCCGGCTGGCCGGTTCGGGTAGTATGATGGTATGCACCCGCGCACCGCGCCGCCGCGACAGCCAGCCCATGGCGGTCTGCATGGAGGGGTAGTCCAGATCGGCAAACAATACCCCGTCGCCCTCGCGCAGGCGGTTATATCCCGAGATCAGCGCCTGCATCGCCTCGGTGGCGTTGCGGGTGAAGACGATTTCATCCTCTCCAGCGCCTAGAGCCGCCGCTGTCTGTTGCAGAATGGTCCGCGCGTCCGCGCCAAACTGTGTGCGTGCGTAGATGGCGGTGCGCGCATTGACCTCTTCCAGCGCCGCCGTGTGGGCGTCCAGAACGGGCCTAGCCATCAGGCCCCAATTGCCATGTTCAAGATGGATCATCTCGCCGGTGACATCGTAAAGCCCGCGTACAGCCCGCCAGAAGCTCTCGTCGCGGGCAGCCACGGCCGGATCCGGCGCGGTGGCGGGCAGGGCGTCCAGCGCGCGTGCGAGAGCCGGGGCCGTGCTCAGCATGGGGATCGCACCCAGAACAGACCTGCGGGTAAGGTGGACCATGACAGGAGCTCCTGTACGGACGGCGACAGGCGGCACTGACGTGCCGCCCCCGCACACATATCCGTCTGTAATGGCCTAGAAGGCCGCCGAAATGCGGAAATACCACTTCCCGCCATCGGTGTCGTAGGGCGCATTGCGGGAGTATATCAGACCGCGATTGGCCTGATTGCGCGATTCGTCCGGATAGGTGTCGAACACGTTTTCCGCACCGGCGCGGATGCGCACAATATCGGTCAGTTGGTATGATGCCGCGACATCAACCAGCGTTATCGCGCTGAAATCTTGGAACAGGACGTTTGCGCTGTCATCAATGTCGGTCCACTGCCCGTAATGGCGAGCCCGGGCCACGAGGCCCCAGCGCCCGCGGGTATAGTCTGCCGTGAACACGGCGTTGTGCTGGGGCAAGCCTTCCTCGAACAGGCGGCGGGACACATCGTTGAACACGCCGGCAATCGCTTCGCGCGTCACCTTGGTCTCGTTCCAGTTATAGGCCAGCGTCAGGTTGAGATCGCCCGACAAAGCCTCACCGGCCCAGTTCAGAACGAAGTCGATACCGCGCGTACGAGTGTCAAACACGTTCTGGAAGAAGGCCGCGTTGGTGACGCTTTCGCCGCCGGGAATGCCGAGAGCCACTAGCTGGGCGCGCTCTGCGTCAGTGAGCTGGAAGCCGCCGCGCGTGGAGAACCGGTCCTCCACGTCGATTTGGTAGAGATCAAGTGTCGCGGTGAACCCCAGATCGTTGCGGAAGACGACGCCCACCGAGAGGTTTTCCGAGGTTTCCGGCGTGAGCGGCAGGATAACCTGGCCGGCGGAGCGTGCATTGATGATGTCGGCCACCGGATCGGTAGGGTTGAAACGACCATTGGTCACGAGATTGAGCGTCACCGAGTTCAGGCCCTGGCTGGTCCGTTCAGATTCCAGCTGGCCCGGCGTGGGCGCACGAAAGCCCGTCGACCATGTGCCCCGAACGGCCAGATTGTCGGTAAACGCAAAGCGGCCCGACAGCTTGTAATCGGTAGTGGAGCCGAAATCGGAATAGTCTTCATAGCGGATGGCGCCGCCGACGGTCAGCTGCCGGGTCAGCGCCGCCTCGACATCGAGATAACCCGCATAGCTTTCCTGATCGAAGGTGCCGGCCTGAAGATCGCTATAGCCGGGAAAGCCGTTGGAGCCTGAGGGGAGCCCTGCAGCAGCCAGCGGCCCCACCTGATAAGAGGCAAGATCGCCCGCTTCAATCTCGAAACGTTCGTCGCGCCGCTCCAGACCGAACGCGATATTGAGCGGTTCGGCAAGCCCGGTGTCGAGCAGATAGACGAAGTCGGCATTCAGGTTGAAATCACGCTGACGCAATATGCCGGCCCGGAACTCGGTGGGGCTCGCCGAGCCGAGAGAGGCATTGATCGTCTCATTGATGAAATAGTCGATTTCATTACGCCCGTAGCTGGCCGAGAGATCCCAGCTGAATGCGGGGTTCATCTCGCCGCGAATACCCGCGGTCAGCGCGCGGTCGGTATCGTCCTGACCGAAGCGCGGTGTGAAGCCGGCCGGGAAGATGGCAGCCAGATTGTAGTTCGGGTCGAGCGGGGTGGTGTTATAGGCGCTGGTGCTTACCGGATTACGCCAGTTGAAATCGTTGACGCCGCTGCCCCAGCCAAGCGTGCCGAACGCATAACCTTCAACGGCGGTGTTGAACGCAAAGGCGGAGTTGAGCGCCAGCCGGAAGGCCTCCCTGTCCGGCTTGCCCCAGCGTTGCACGGGATCAGGGACGTCGAGTTGCGGGTTCGCCGCCTGAAAGGCGATGGCGTCGGGCCGCTGGCGCGAGCGCGAGGTAGCGCTGGCGTCCGAATACTCTGCCGACAAGACCAGAAAGCCGCGCCCGTCCAGATCGAACCCGGCCTGAGCGCCAAGCTGATAGAGCTCGCCATCACCCTCATAGTACTGGGAGTACTGGCCAAAGCCGGAAAAGCCGGGCTGGCTGTCCAGGATGATGTTTATCACGCCCGCGATGGCGTCAGACCCGTACTGCGCCGAGGCGCCGTCGCGCAGGACTTCGATGCGTGAAATGGCGGAGCTCGGTATCTGGGCCATGTCGACGGCTTGCGCGCCGCGATTGCCGAGGAAGGCCGAGCGGTGACGGCGCTTGCCATTGATCAGCACCAGGGTCTGATCGGGCGACAGGGAACGCAGGCGGGCAGGGCGCACAAAAATCTGGCCGTCGGCCAGAGGCAGGCGCTGCACATTGAACGAAGGCACCAGCTGGGCCAGCGAGTCGATCAGTTCAGGCGATACCGTCTGATCAATGGCCTCTGCGGTTAGCACGTCGACCGGTGCCAGCGTGTCGAATGCGGTCCGGTTGGCCGACCGCGTGCCCGTGACGATGATGGTGTCGCGGTCTGTCTGAGCTTGTGCGCCATCGGTATCGGCACGAGCACTGGCACAAAAGCCTGTAAGACTGGCCGTCAATACGGCTAGCGACGCCGTGGTGAGCAGATGTTTCATGGTGTGTCCCCTTCGGATTGGCGCGCCCCGCGCTACCAAGGGAAGACGAATAGGGGGTCGGCATGACGTCACCGCGTCAGACCGGATTCGGTAATGCGATCCTTTTGGGACGGAATGGTGAAGGCCGTTGGTATGTGCCGAGGATTGGGGCCGTTACTGCGAGTTGGCTACCAGGTCGTTGGGTTACGGCTCGCCCTCGATTGCGTCTCTGCTTTCGGGAAATCCGGAGCGCTGCGCCAAGTGAACCGCGGCGCGGTGAAAAATAGGGAAGATCAATTATTTAGGCCATCCAATGGCACTGTTGCTCTGCTGACGCCACTCAAAATACCACGTCTAAACAACATCATAGCGCCTTGGTGCCGCGCCTTTTATCTTGTCCTCCATACGGTGTTGCCTGGGTCACCGCCGCGCTCATGACAGGGCGCTCCGCCGCAAGAGCAGGCCGGGCGCCTAGTTCCGCCAAAGGTCTATCGCCCCAGTCTGCGAGCAAGCGGCTGACATGGTCTTCATAGCTGGCGATCGTCCGACCGCTCCGGCCCTTACGCGTCATTGCCAGCTGGTATCGCTCCCAGGCCTGTCCGAGAGTCACCCCGTCACGGCCTCTAGCAGCAGCGTCAAACGATCCAGGCTCCGCACGGGGATGTTCTCCGCGGCTGATCTGGGCGAGTTTCATCTTGGCTTCTGCACGCGCTGCGCGGGTGGTCATCTGCCCGGCAAGGCCCAGCGCGAGCCGCACCGTGCCTTTGCGCCTGCCCTCGGCGCGCATATCACCCTGTATGGCAGAGGTTTTCCGTCGCTTGCCGACAACCAGAAAGAAGCCCCTGAGCTCGGTGTCGAGCACGATGTAGCGCCCGTCCTCAGAAAGAGGCAGGTGGGCTATGAGCCGGTCGCTCAGGCGGGCGTGAGACGGAGGCATATGGCCGGAATGGCAGAATGAAACGGTATTGCAACGGTTATTGCGGGTCGGAGAGTCTGAGCGCGAGATTGCTCCATAGCCCGATGGAGCGCGATTAGGATAATAAAATCAGGATATAAAATATCGTCAGTAGGTAAGAAGCGTGGGCTTCGATGCGACGGAGAACGCTAGAAAGCAAACTACGAATCTGGGGGTCAGGAGTTCGAATCTCTTCGGGCGCGCCATTCCTGCCCATCCAACATGATGGTGAGAACAACAGCGCGTGTGCGCCCGATGCGACCGGTCGTGCTGGCGTACGTTGGTGTTGGCGATGTCAGCAGCCAATAGTTTGGCGACTGAATGCCGTGCCCAAGCTTGCTGCTGTATTGAGTTTAACAGGTGACACGGGGGGCAGGGGGCTGTGGCCCTTCACATAGCTTCGATGTGCGTCCCTGTTTGTCGTACCTGCAGGCTATCAGCGCATGCAGATGCCGGCAGGGACGCCGTTCGGAAACTGATTGCAAAGCAGGTGGTTACCATGAGGTAGGGCCGCCGCAGAGTGTGCAGGCCGGATAGCTATTGGCTACGCGCGCCCGGCCGGTAGGTTTCTACCGCCGCGGCGCGCACCGCGGCCTCGCCCATGGGAATCGCGCGCCAGCCCTGCTCGGCGAACAGCGCCATCTGGTCGGTGTAATGGGGCGATTGCGGGTCGCTGGAGGACCCGAACTGATGGACGGCCTCCACGCGCTGGCGCCCGTCTGCATCCCACTCCACCAGCAGCGTCAGCCCGTCGCCGGAGACCATGCGCAGCCGGCCATTGCCGTCGGGAGAGGAGTTGACCGCGCGCAGCGTGTCCGGCCCGCCCGCCAGCGCCACATCTGCATCCCCGCGCATGAGACGGTTCACCTCCGACCAGAGCGGATCGAGCCGGCCATGATGGGTCAGGAGCGTATCGACGGCAGCGCGGAAGCTGTCGGCAAGATCGGGCGGGGCTGAACCCACGAACAGGGCCGTGCCGATGGGCTGATAGGTCATCAGCGACAGGGCCGCCTCGCGATTGTCCAGGTTGGCGCGCCCGTCCCAGCGGGCGATGATGTCGAGGGCTTCGGCGAGCTCCGGCTCCCCGCTCCAGTCACGCGCCAGAAGCTGATCGCGCAATTGCAGGGCAAGGCTGTCGGCGTGATAGGCATCGTCGAACTTCACCGCCAGCAGGCCATCGCGGCTGATCGTCTCCATCGCGGCCATGAGCTCCACGGCGCGCAGGGCGCGATTGGTCATCAGCGTCTCTATGCCGAACCGGGCAGGATAGTCCGCAGGGTCTGGATCATCGTCCGTTCCGGTGACCACGAAGGGCGAGTGATTGGCCTCCAGCACATAGCCTGAGGCAGGGTCGATCATGTGTGGCAGGGCATTGAACGGCTCGAAATCCTGCCAGACCAGATCGGAGCGATCGCCCGGCACCTCGCGCCGCCAGACAATGCCGTCAAAATCCGGCCGCACCGGCATGCGGGCATTATAATAGCGCGCGATGCGCCCGGTGCGGTCCGCGACGATACGATTGGTGCTGGCAAGGGCAAATTCGCGCAAGACAGCCTCGAAGGCCTCGACAGAGCGGGTCCGCATCATCTGGTTGGTCGCTTCGACAAAGCGCAAATCGCTCTGCGTCACGTGGCGTACGGCCTTTGCGCCGGCCGGCGTCAGGAAGGCCGGTCCGTGAACGCTGAAATGGATGGGGCGCCGCACTTCAAAGGCAATAGGACCCCAGACATGCACCAGAAGGCGCGCCTGACGGGTTTCAAGGTCCCGCCATTCCCCGTCCATGGCATAGCGCTGGCCGGTCTCGTCCAGCTCGAGCGTGTAGACGTCGATGAGGTCTGGCGTGTTGACCGTCGCGGCATGGGCAAGATCAGGATTGGCACCAAGATTGAGGAAGGTGCCGCCGGGAAAGAGCCCGCCTGCAAACTCCAGCCCCTCGCCAGAAATCAGATGCGCCTCATACCAGGCAAGCGGCCCTTCGACCGGCTGGTGGGAATTCACGATCAGGCGCGTGGCCCCGTCATCGGAGCGCGAGGGCGCGACGGCAAAGGCGTTTGATCCAAGCTCGCTGTGCTCGCTCTCATGGAAGAGGTGGACCTGTATCTCCTGACCGCGCGAGATATCGCGGGCCTGGCCTGGGGCCAGCAATTCGGTGAGCACGCGGCTCATGCCGTAGAAAAGCGGCGTGTAGAGCGCAGAAAGCGCGGCCACATCCTCGCCCGTCACCGGAAAGAGATCGCTGGCGCGCGCATCGGGGTGCAGGGCAGCATAATAGTTCAGGCCGGCCGCATAGGCCTCCAGCATGGCGCGGGTATTGTCGCTCAGATCGCGCGCGTAGGCCGTATCGACCAGCTCGCGGACACCCAGAGCCTGAACAAGCCAGGCCGAGCGCGCCTCGCTCTCGCTGCGGGCGAGCATGTCCGGGCCAAGCGCGGCACGCAAGGACGACTGGATGGTGGCAAAATCATCCTCGGCATGGGCAAAGGCAAGGCCGAACGCGGTATCGGCATCGCGCGCGCCGATAATGCGCGGCACCCCCCATGAATCGCGCGTGATCTCCACCGAATAGGCGCTGGCGGCTTGGCGCGCCGCGGCGGCATCAAACTGGCGCAGCTCCAGCGGGCTCAGCCGCACGCCCGCGACATAAGCGATGACGAGACCCGCCAGCAGGGCAGTGCCTGCCCCCACTCCAACCCAGCGCCACAGGCTCATGCTCAATTCTCCGTCTGCAGGAAGCGGTCAAGGACATTGCGGGTGATACGGTCGACGAACGGATCGCTTGATTGCAGGCCATAGGGCCACTCGCAGCTGCCCACATTGAAGACCGAGCCTCCGCCGGGCAGATCGAAGGCCACCATCGCACAATGTCCGTTCAACACCCTTTCCACCCCGTCCGGATCATCAGGGTAGAGTGACTGGGCAAGCCGGGTATAGCCACCGCCCAGCAGCAGGCGCTCCTGCGGATAGCCCAGATCCCCGCGCTCGAACGTGGCGGGCGCGATGGCGATGATCTCCATGCCCTGCGGAGCGCCGTCCTCGAAGGTCGCAACCGGACGGCCATTGCGGAAGGTGAAGGCGCAGCCATCCACCTCCCAGCCGACAAGGCGGTCAGCTGCGCCCAGTATATCGCCATAGTGCAGGTCAGAGCCTGCGAGCGCCCAGTGTTCGGGCTGATAGACGGTGTAGCCGCCTGAGCCGCGGCTGGTGGCAAGGCCGAGATTGGCAAAGCCGCCGCGTGCAAAGGTGAGCCCCGTCATCCGGGTTTCGGGGCGGCCTACCATCGGGTGCGCCCAGTAGGTGGTCGTGCGCTGCGGATTGGCGGTGAAGGCGGGGTCTTCGGCGGCGGAGGATTTGTAGCACACCATGCGGGTGCCCTCCTCCTCCCAGCGGACCTGCCAGAAGGCGTGATTGCCCGACATCATAAAGCCCTTGCCGCCTGCGGCAAGGAAGCGCTCCACCTCATCGCGCTCCTCCCAGCTCATGTACTCATTGTGACCGGCGGTGAGGTAGAGCGCATAGGGGGCGAGTATGCCCGGCTCCCGGCCCATATCGCTCTGGTCGATGAAGTCGATTGTGTGCCCGGCGCGCTCCAGCCAGCGGACAAGATGGTGCTCCCACTTGTCCTGATAGCCGGCAGAGAAATCCCAGCGCGAATAGCCCGGCACCATCACATAGCGCACGCCCTCATAGAACGGCATTTCCTCAAATCCGCGTGGGCGCGAATTGGGAAAGCGCGGGCTGTCGGGATGGCCCAGAAGCAGGCCCGGCGCATAGGGGCGCTGGGTGGAGACCCAGCGTGCGGCGCTGCGACCGGCGCCGCTCACCCCCGGCGCGCGGATATCGTCGGGATTGACCGCCTCATAGAGGCTCTTGCCACCCCACCAGTTATAGGCGTGCATCGTATTCATGGAGAGCGCCATGACGATGCGGGCCTCGCCCCCCGGATTGGCCGCGCGGATGATCACGCAGTGCTCGGCAACCGCATCGCCTGCCACCATCTGCAGACGGTAATAGCCCGAACGCCAGCTTTCGCTGACAGGTATCTCGAAGGCGACAGGCCAGCCGCAACCCTCCTCCGAGGCGTTGGCAGGCGTCTCGTGGAAGGCGGCAGGAAAGCCGCCCTCGTCGAACACAAGCTCGTCTTCTGCCCCCAGCCGGATCAGGCGGATGCGCACGTCCGGCACGGACGCGCTGACATGGCAGGCAATCGCCTCGCCGGGCCGGTAGCTGCCCCGGCTGGTATAGATCCAGGGCCGGGCCGCAGCACTCAGGGTGGAGGCCGCTGCCAGGTTTGCCGTCAGCACGAAGGCCGCGAGAGAGGCCGTGCCCGCCAGAACGTCACGCCGGGTGGTACGCATGGGATGCTCCCTGTGTGCAGTCAGTAGAGACAAAAACGGGCAGGGCCGGGAGGATTGGCCCTGCCCGTGTCTTGCCCCGGACGCTGCCTTAGCGGCGAACGCTCAGGACGAGGCCGTAGCTGCGCGGCGCGCCGACAATCACTTGCGCGCCTGACAGGAAGGTCTCCAGATTGGAGGTACCAAAGCGGTATTCCTCGTCAAACGCGTTGTCGACATAGCCGGTCAGCGACCAGCTATTGCCCTCAAGACCGACCCGGAAGTTCCAGAGCTGGTAGGAGGGGTTCAGACGGCGCGCATTGTTCGACACGTCCTCGCGCGTTTCGTCGACATGGCTGAACTGGACGCGGCCAAAACCGCTGACCTCACCAAAGAGCGGCTGCTGGTATTCGGCCAGCGCCGAGAAGGTGTTGCGCGGAGACAGCGGCACCGGACGGCCCGTGGCATCAACGGCATTGCCATCGAGATCGCGGGCATTGGTAAAGCTGTTGAAGGTGGCGTCCACATAGCCGTAATTCAGGCCCAGGCGGATATTGTCATTGGGCCGCGCATCCAGCTCGACCTCAAAGCCGCGATGCTCCGAGCCGTCGGCATTGAGGATGAACTGGCGCTGGGTCACGACATCCTGTGCGCGTACCTGCGTGTTGTTCCAGTCCATGTGGAAGGCCGAGATGGAGTAGCGCAGCCAGCCGCCACCCAGCGTGCCCTTGGTGCCGATCTCGTAATTCCAGAGATTTTCCGCATCGAAGGCAGGATCACCCGGCGTGGTGTTGAAACCGCCCGTGCGATAGCCGCGCGAGGCGATGGCGTAGAGCGAGTTATTGTCGGTCAGACGGAAAGTGGCCGAGAAGCGCGGCGAGAAATCGTCGAACGACACGCTCTGCTGCGGCAGGGACTGGCGCGGTGCCAGACCCGGCTGGAGCTGCAGCTCGCGGCGCTCGCCTTCAATCTCGTCACGCGAATAGCGCGCACCCACCGCCACGGTCAGCCTGTCGGTCAGATCGTAGCTGTATTCGCCAAAGAGCGCGACGGAACGGCTTTCGAACTCGAACTCCACGTTCTCGAAGAAGCCGGCCGAGCTGTTCACGCCCGGAATGAAGAAGGCAAAGCCCGGAATGAAGCCCGGAGGCGGTGCGCCGGGCACGACCCCGAACAGGGCGCCGCCCAGGAACGCAAAGGCGGTGTCATAGGCCCCCAGAAGCGGGTTGTTCGCCCGCTGGATGGAGTTTTGATAGGTGAAGAACTCGTCGCGCCCGTAAATGGCACCGATGAGCCAGGCCGACCGGTCACCGCCGCCCGACAGGCGCCCCTCGATAGACATGGCGCGCACGTCCTCGTCGCGGCGGATGGTGAAGGCGGACAGATTGGTGAAATCGCCCTCGCCTTCGGAGCGGAATTCATTGTCGATCACGCCGCCGACGAGCGTGAAATTCATCCCGTTCTCGAAATCATAGGAGGCGCGCGCGATGGCCGTCAGCGTCTCGTTCTCGCTGGGCAGGCCTTCATTGGTGGAGATGGTGCGCGTATTGGCGGGGAAGAAGCCATTGGCGTTCACCGGCACGGTGCCCGGCGGCACGAAGTTCGCCAGCAGGCCGAGGCTTTCGCTCGGGAAGCCCGACGGCACGAAGTTCGGCAGGTCCTGCTGCTGGTTGGAATAGATCAGCGAGCCGTTCACGGTGAGCCGGTCATTGACCTGCCACAGGGCGGCAAGGCGCGCGCCGTAATTCTCTGTGCCATTGCTGGGACCGGTGCCGGTATTGCGCAGGAAGCCGTCATACTGGTCGTAATAGCCAAGCGCGCGCACGGCGAAGGTGTCAGAGAGTGGCACCGAGCCCGAGCCGCTGATCCGGCGCAGGCCGAACGAACCCACCTCTGCGGTCAGCTCGGCTTCGGACTGGTCGAAAGAAGGCTGGCGCGAAGTGATATTGATGGCACCGGCGACCACGTTGCGGCCGAAATAGGTGCCTTGCGGACCCTTGAGCACCTCGATCTGGGCGGTATCGAACAGGAAGGGGTCAGCAGTGCGCGTCGAGATATTCGGCGCCACGTTGAACTCGTCCACGAAAATGCCGGTCAGATTGGCGGTGCCAGCGGTCGAGATCGGCGAGATGCCGCGAATGGCGATGCGCGTCTCTGAGCGGGTGCCGCGATTGACGAAGCTGACATTGGGCGTGCGGCGGGCAAAGTCTGCGAGCTCGGTAATCCCGGCGCGCTCGATCTCGCTGCGGTCAAAGACAGTGACCGAGATCGGCACGTCCTCGATGGCCTGCTCGCGTTTCTGCGCGGTGACGGTGATCACGTCACGCGGGGTGGCCTCGTCGCTCTGGGCGAACGCAGGCGCACTGAAGGCCAGCGCAGAAGCGCCGTACGCCAACGCCATTAGCCGCGTGGAATTCGTCATCTTGATGGTCATGCTGGTCTCCCCTGGTGTGTGCCTGCCGGCCGTCTGGTGCGGACTTTGTCTGGGCAGGTGCGCTTGGCTGTCGCAATAAATGACCGCTGGTCACTATGTTCCGGACACGGCTTTCCCGCAAGGGGGTTTCTGGTGGCGAAACCTCAGATTCAACGGCTTGATGACAATCCTGCCACACACGCATCCAGCGCATCGGCGAAGCGCGAAATGACGGTGGCAATTTCGTCCGGCTGGATGATCAGAGGCGGGCAGAAAGCGATGGTGTCGCCCAGCGCCCGCACGATCAGTCCACGCGCCTGCGCGGCGGCGGCAACGCGCGCGCCTGCGCCTTCGGCCGGGTCGAACGGCTCCTTGCCGGACTTCGAGCGCGCAAGCTCCACCCCGGCAATCATGCCGACGCCGCGCACCTCGCCAACGAGCGGGTGACCGGCAAGGCCCGCCAGCCCGTCCTGCAGGTGGGGCGCAGCCGCACGGGCCATGGCGACAATGTCGCGCTCGGCATAGATTTTCAGCGTTTCCAGCGCCACCGCAGCGGCGACCGGATGGCCCGAATACGTAAAGCCATGGCCAAACTGGCCGAGCTTGCCGGACTGCTGCACCATCGTGTCGAACACGCGCGCATTGACCATCAGGGCGGCAATCGGGATGTAGGAGGCCGACAGCGCCTTGGCGCTCGTCACCATGTCAGGCTGGAGATCATAAAGATCACTGCCCCACATATGGCCTGTGCGGCCAAACCCGCAGATCACCTCATCAGCGATGAAAAGGAGATCATGGCGGCGGCAGACAGCCTGCACATGGGTGAAATAGCCTTTGGGCGGCACGATCACGCCGCCTGCGCCCTGCACCGGCTCCGCGATGAAGGCCCCGACCGTTTCCGGCCCTTCGGCCAGGATGATGGCTTCCAGCTCCTCGGCCATGCGGCGGGCGAAGTCTTCCTCGCTCTCGCCTTCATGATGATACTTCCAGTAATGCGGGCAGGGCGCGCGCACCACGCGGGCAATCGGCAGGTCGAAATCGCGCTGCATCCGCTCAAGGCCTGTCAGGCTGGCAGAGGCGAGCGTCGAGCCGTGATAGGCATTGCCGCGCGCGATGATCTTCTTCTTGTCCGGCTTGCCGTGCGCGTTCCAGTAATACCAGACGAGCTTCATGGCGGTGTCGACCGCTTCGGAGCCGGAATTGGCAAAGAACACCTTTTCCATGCCCTGCGGCGCGATATCCAGAAGCGCCTCGGCCAGCGCGATGACCGCAGGGTTGGAGCGGTGCGCGAACGTCGTCGCATAGGGCAGGGTCATCATCTGGTCATAGGCGGCCTTCGCAAGGCGCGGCTCGGAGAAGCCCAGCGAGGCCGACCAGAGCCCGGCCATCGCGTCGATATACGCCTTGCCGTCCTCGTCATACACCTCGACACCCTTGCCGGCGGTGAGCACGAGCGGGCCCTGATCGGCGTGCGCCTTCAGATTGGTCTGCGGGTGCAGGTGATAGGCGATATCGCGGGCGGAAAGCGAGTTGGGGCGGGCGCTGGCCGTCATTGGGGGGCTCCGGAATAAACATGCAGGCGGTCACTGCCGGGCTCGAGCACGAGGCGGTCGCCCGTGCCGATCCGGTCGAACAGGTCCTCCCCGGGATATTCCACGATGGGAATGACCGGACCGAACCAGACCTCGGAGAGTATGACGCCGCTGATCAGCAGGGAATCGCAGGATTGGACGATCAACGCCGCCGGTCCTTTGCCAAGGCTGACGAGATCAAGAAGGACCAGCCCTGTATGCGTGGAGCCGATACAGGCTGGAAAGACCAGCGCGCGGCCACCCACATTCTGGCGGAACAGCTCGTGATGCGCGTCGCGCACCTCGGCGCGCTTTGATGGCAGGATGTTGGGCGGCTTGCACATGGCGGCAGTGAAGTTGATGGGCTGGCGCGTGACGAGGGCCGGCGCATCACAGGCGCCCGCCACGACCACCTTCACGGGAAGAATATCCTTCAGCGCGGCAGCCGCCGCGGTATCGGCCAGCGCGTTCATGCGACCGCTCCTGTCAGTTCGAGAATGTCGGCCATGTCGGCGTATTTTGCGCCTTCAAGGTAGTAGTGAAGCTTGCCCGAAGGGGTCAGCACCTGCTGCTTGCCGATCCCGATGCGCAAGGACAGCGCCGCCAGCGGACAATGCTGTAGCACCTCGATACCGGCATCGAGGCAGGCCTGCCCCGTCTCGGTCTCGATGAAGGCATCGTAAGCGCCCGGCACCAGATGGAAGAGAACGGGCTTCTTCAGGGTGCGCCCGGCAAAATGCCGGCCCACCTCCAGAGCCTCTTCCAGCGTCATTTGCGGGCAGCCAAAGGCGATGACCGCGCTCTCCTTTTGCATCTGGCGGGAGGTTTTGAGCGCGTCGAGATCAGCTTGCGTGATGGTGTGGGTCTCGATCGGCCGCCCACCGGTCACGGCTTCTAGGTCAGGCGCTTCCGGGGTCAGCCCGGCGACATGGAACAGGGTGACCCCGCCGGTCGAAGCCATGGCGGCACCCATATTCTTCAGCTCGGCTGGAGTGAAGGGCCAGTAGTCGAGCACCGGCGTGCGATCCATCGCGATCTTGCCGATGAGAAAACCCAGCGCCGCGGCGTCCATCCGGTCGAGCTGGAGCCTGATATGCAGGTCCGCCTTGCGGTTCTCGTCGAGCAGGAAGCCAAATTCCGGCGCGAGCCCCGTCACGGCATGGCAGATATCGATCATGATCGCATTGCGGTTGGAGCGCGCGCCGATCACCGAATTGGCATAGATGATGGCCGAGCTTTCCGCCCAGCCCAGCCGGTCGCCAAACTCCGGTATGTTGTCATAGGCATAGCAGACGCAGCTATAGTTCGGCGTGACGCCGAGCGCTTCGAGCTGCTCCTCATGCCAGCTTTGGGAGCGGAACAGGATGCGGTTCTGCGGCCGGTAATCATAGCCCGGGCGCGGGTTCAGCGTGGTGGGCACCTTCACCTTGATCCCCGCCTCCACCAGCTCGCTGACGAGCTTGTAATAGGCGGTATAGAAGAAGATCTTGAAGCTGCCGGTCAGATGGGCCGAGCGGATCGGGACAAGGCGCGGCGCACCAAAGGCCTCGCCATAACGCACCAGAGTTTCCATGCAGCGGGCCATGACCGGCCCTTCCGCACCTGCCCGGATCGCGGCCTGTTCAGGCGTCAGCGCCATGGGCGTATGAAGCGGGGTCGTGTTCATCGGTGATTATCTACCTCCCTTGCGCGTTTCCCGGCCCGTTCCCAGTCCGCCTGGCCCTCTTCGCTGACATCACGCCACCGGCCTTCCCCGTCCCGCTCGAAGGCGCTGCCGGTTCTGGCTGCAAGCAGGGGCTCAAGGTCAGGGTGAAGCGCGCTCAGAGCCTCAAGGCGGACCAGATGCGTATTGTCCGGATTGGCAAGGAAGGCGCCTTCCTCGTCACCGGCAAAGATGCGCCAGCCGCTATCATCGCGTGCAAACGGCTTCTCGCGATAGACAAGCCCCGGCCTTGCCGCGCCTTCGCTGACGCGGCGGCTGACAAGGCAGAACGGGGCTTCGCTTTCGCTCATCCGGTGACCTTGCGGGCGAGTGCCCGGCCGATGAAGCGGACCTTCGCCGAGAGCGGGAAGCGTTTGAGATTGGTCGCGACCGTGCCGCTGGTGAAGCGGGTCGGCTTGGAATAGTCGATCGCCACTTCCACGATCACCGGGCGTCCGGCGCGCGCCGCGGCGAGGGCAGCCGCCACACCGTCTGCCAGCTCGTCATCCGTGCCGATGGAGACAAAGTCCGCCCCCACCGCCTCTGCCCACGGCCCCAGCTTGACCGAAGGCAGGACGGTGCAGGTCTTGCGGTTATAGGGCGTGGCTTGCGCCTGCGAGATCTGGGAGAGCTCCCCGTCCGCAAAGACGAAATAGGCGATGCCTGCGCCCATGGCTTTGGCGGTGAGCACTTCCAGCCCCGTCATCAGGAATGCGCCATCGCCCACAATGGCGACCACATCCCGGTCGGGATTAGCGAGCTTCGCGGCATTGGCTGCAGGCACGCAATAGCCCATGCAGTTGAAATCGGTTGGCGAGATAAAGCCGCGCGCTGAGTGGATCGGCATCAGCTCGGCGGCAAGGAAGGTGTGGTTGCCGTCATCGGCAACAAGCACCGCATCATCCGCCAGCCGTTCGCGTAAGGCATCAAAGAAGCGGGCAGGGTTCACGCGGCCTTTCGTGTCATGGCGCTCCCACTCCTCGCGATAACGCGCCTTGCCGCTGGCGATGGTGCGCGCAACCGCCTGCGCGCGCTCCTGATGGCCCGTGCCCAGCCGGGCTTTGAGCGCGGCTGCGAGCGCAGGCAGCACCACGCGGCAATCGCCGGGCAACGCGATCTCGGCGGGGAAGTTGGCCCCGATCGCTTCAGGATTGATATCGACATGGATCAGCGCCTGAGGCGGCACGGTGCCAAACGAGCCGGTGGCAATCTCGCCAAAGCGCACCCCAGCGGCCAGCATCACATCGCAGGCCTTGAACGCATCGCGCGCCGCAGGCACAGCGCTTGGCCCGAAGCCGAACCCGGCATGGAGGGGATGGTTGGCCGGAAAGGCCGCAACCCCTTGCAGCGAGGTCGCGACAGGGGCACCCAGAAGCTCGGCGATCTCGATCAGGCTGGCGCTTGCATCGCTTGCGCCCCAGCCAACGAAAATGCCCGGAGACGCGCTGGCCACCAGCCGGTCTGCCGCGTGTGAGATAAGGGCCTCGTCGCAACCCGGCTGGTGCAATACGGGCGGTTGAGGCAGGTCACCAGCCTCTCCTTCAAAGAGTTGCAGATTGACCGGGATTTCAACGAGCACCGGCCCCGGCTCGCCCGACATGGCGATCGTATAGGCCTCATAGATGCGGGCCACGACCTCGTCATGGCGCTCCACGCGGAACTGCGCCTTGGTGATCGGGTTCATCATGGCCAGCCCGTCCACATCATGGAGCTGATAGCTGGCACCGGTATCGCGGCGGATACCGCCGGTAATGACCAGCATCGGGATGCCAGCGAGATAAGCCTCGGCAATGCCGCTGGCGGCATGGGTCAGCCCGGCTCCGGG
>CAZCEG010000013.1:0-18619 GCA_964497275.1 uncultured Oceanicaulis sp. | reverse complement strand
AGCGCATCGCATAGGCGGCGCGCCTTGCGCACCGTTCAGCCGAGTTCTGGCGGCAGCAGCCGGGCGTGGAGAATGCGCAGGACATACAGTGCACCATCATTCCGCGTTGAATAGATGATGCGGTGGGATTTGATCGACCTGACGCAAACATGGCTGTCCGCCCAGATGTAAACCGGCGCCGAATCCGGAAACGCTGTGAGCAGTTTCAACCCGTCATCCAGCGCCTGAAGGTACCGCCGCGCCGCTGCAATCCCGAACTCCGTAGCGCCGTAATAGGCGATGTCGTCCAGGTCCGAGAGCGCTGCTGAGGAAAACTCAATCCGGTGCGCCATTGGCCTTTGCGCGCTCGAAGGCCTCTTCCATCACCTCATCGAATGACTTTTCGCTGACGCCGCTATCAAGGCCTTCCTGGATGAGGCGTTCGAACTCGGCGCGCTTGCGCCGGTTCTCGTCGTCGCGACGGATCAGGTCGCGCACATAGTCGCTGGCGCTGGCGTACTGGCCGGACCCTACCTGGGCGTCCACTACCGACTTCAACGCATCGGGGAGAGAAATATTCATCGTTGCCATAGAGGGTCTCCTGTGGGCTCATGGCAAAATTTGGCAAAATTTGCTCAAAAATGCAATTCTCGCCAGCTCACGGGTCAGATGATAGCCTTTGTGTCCTCAGACAGGGAGGCGGCCATGACGGTGCTTGGCGTGGGCGGCGTGTTTGTGAAGTCAGCGGATCCGGATGCCAGCCTTGCCTGGTATCGCGATGTGCTGGGCCTGCAGCTGGACGAATATGGCGGGGTCACCTTCCGCCATGGCGAGGCGGCAGCGCGCTATGGCGACGGTGCCCGTACCATTTTCGCGCTTCAAGGCCGATACCGAGTATTTCAGCCCCTCCACCCAGCCTGTGATGATCAATCTGCTGGTGGATGATCTCGACGCCCTGCTGGAGGGCATCAGGGCGCACGGCGTGGAGCTGATCGGCGCGCCGGAGACCTACGACTATGGCCGCTTCGCCTGGATCATGGACCCGGACGGCATCAAGATCGAATTGTGGGAGTCGGTGGAGCTTTAGGCGCTCAGTTCGATATCGTAGTTTTCGATCACCGGATTGGCGAGCAGCTTGTCGCACATGGCTTTCACGCGCTCGCTGGCTTCCTCCGCGTCGAGGCTGGAAAGATCGAGCTCGATCAGCTTGCCCTGACGTGCGCCGGTCACTTCCTCAAAGCCGAGCGTGCGCAGCGAGCCTGCAACGGCGGTCCCTTGCGGGTCCAGAACGCCGGGCTTCAGGTAGACGTGGATTTTCGCTTTCATCGGCTCGTTCGTCCTATTCGCTTTCTTCTGACTCAGGGGTAGTGCCATTGGCACTGTCCATCTCGCGCATGATGCCAAGGCGGCGGGCCACTTCGGCATAGGCCTCGGTAACATTGCCCAGATCGCGGCGGAAGCGGTCCTTGTCCATCTTCTCGTTGGTTGTCATGTCCCACAGGCGGCAGCAATCGGGGCTGATCTCGTCGGCCAGCACGATACGCGCCATGTCGTTCTGATCGTAGAGACGGCCAAATTCCAGCTTGAAATCCACCAGCCGGATGCCGGCCCCGGCAAACAGGCCGGAGACGAAATCATTGACCCTGAGCGCCAGCGCGATGATCTCGTCAATCTCCTGCGGGCTGGCCCAGTTGAAGGCGGTGATGTGCTCTTCGGAGACCAGAGGGTCACCTAGCGCATCATCCTTGAAGTAGAACTCCACTATGGCGCGCGGCAGAGGCTCGCCCTCATTGATCCCGAAGCGTGTGGAGATGGAGCCGGCGGCGACATTGCGCACCACCACCTCGAGCGGAATGATCTCCACCTCGCGCACCAGCTGCTCACGCATGTTCAGGCGGCGGATAAAATGGGTGGGGATGCCCATCCGGTTCAGGTGTTCCATGATGAACTCGCTGATCCGGTTGTTGAGAACGCCCTTGCCCTCCAGCGTCGCGCGCTTCTGGGCGTTGAAGGCGGTTGCATCATCCTTGAAGTGCTGGATGAGCGTGCCCGGTTCCGGGCCTTCATACAGGATCTTGGCCTTGCCTTCGTAGAGCTTCTTGCGGCGCGACATGGGGGTCATCGCTTTCCATCTGGGGGCATGAGGGTTGCTGGCCTGCCGGGGCGTGCCTGCCCTTCATGCGTGCTGAGTCCGGCAGTGATGTCAAACGAGAAGCGGCCCGGGATCACGGGCCGCCTTCGGACACAAGAATAAACCCTCGCCCCCGCGCCCGCAACACCGGCCCGCAATGGCGCTGCAAACGATTGATAATGCGCGCTTCCCGCGATACCTGTTGAACACGCACTCCCCCTCGGCCCCAAAAGACAGGAAACCCGCCCATGTCCAGCTTTGACGAACGCGAAAAGGCTTTCGAGAACCGCTTTGCCCGCGAGCAGGAGCTGGAATTCAAGGCCAATGCCCGCCGCAACAAGATGCTGGGCCTGTGGGCGGCAGAAAAGCTCGGCCTTACCGGCGATGAGGCGCAAGCCTATGCCGGCAGCGTGATCGCGGCGGACATGGAAGAGGCGGGTGATGAGGACGTCTTCCGCAAGGTGCGCAAGGATTTTGACGCCAAGGGTGTTGCCGTCTCGGACGTGGAGCTGCGCCACGAAATGACGAAACTCCTCGATCAGGCCCGCGCCTCACTCGCCAAGGAGTAGGGGCGGGTTGCGCAATCGGTTTCGCAGCTACTCGGGCTCCGCCCCGGCGTCATCTTCGCATCCTTCAGGCGTGAAGGGATAGCCCAGGACCGGCCCGAAGCAGTTTGCTTCGGCGAAAGGGGCGATTGTTCCGATGCGGACCCCTGATCGGGCGTCGGGCGTGATTTCTCTCACGGTATGAAAGATCGGAGGTTCCGCGCCCCCTCCTCTCGCCCTCTGCCGCGCTGCCCGATTAACATAGTAAACCACGCTGTAACGGAACATGTTGTAAATACCGGGTGCTGAAAAACCTTCCTCCCCTGTAATCGGATCTCGCGCGGGTTCCGGATATGGCGGCCCGGAGCGAACATGCTCGCCGGGCATGAAGCGGAGTTCGCGAACCACGAGCAGGTTTATCTGGTAATCGCCGGCATCCTCGCCTTCGATGCACCAGATGCTTTCCACATCAAAGGTGACAACGCGAAACTGGTTCAGACTGGTTTCGATGTAAGCGTTCAGTTGCGGGCTGACCGTTTCGCCTTTAACCCTGAAATCAAAGCTGAGAACGGAACCCATACTTGCCCGGCCAGAATACTGGCCGATAATTTCAAAGCGATCTTCATTGCACTCACCTTCGTAACGGACCTGTCTGGCAATACCTACTGGGCCGGAATATAGAGAGAAGAAGCCAATTTCAGTCTGCTCCGGAGCAGAGGCATTGTCCTGAGACGCTGCCCCTGCCTGCGTGGCGGGTAGGTTCATGAGAATTGCAGCGGCAAATGTTATCGGCAGCAGAAAGCGCACGGCTGGTTTCCTCTTCCTACAAGAGCTTCTTGCCGCAAGGTGGCGCGTCATTTTCGTTTTGTCCCGCGATGATATCCATTTGCCCACGAGAGAAATCTCTAACGCTAATTTGGCTGGCTGCCCCCGTAGATCCGTCGGGTACCCAAACAATATAATCCATCATCTCTGGGTGTATATTGGCCACAAAAATGAATGGTCGCGGACGAAACTCCTCGATCAGGCCCGCGCTTCAGTCGCTAAAGAGTAGGGGGCAAGCCTACCCAAACACCCGCGCGAAGATCGTGTCGACATGCTTGAGGTGATAGGCCTCGTCGAAGCACGCATCGATTCTGTCGGGGGAGAGCAGGGCGGTGACTTCCGCGTCGGCTTTCAGATGATCGGCGAGGCGGCCGCCCTCATCCCAGGTTTTCATGCCATTGCGCTGGACGAGGCGATAGGAGTCCTCGCGGCTCGCCCCCGCTTGCGTCAGCGCCAGCAGCACGCGCTGCGAATTATGGATGCCGCCATGGGCTTCCAGATTCTCGCGGCAACGGTCGGCATGCACGATCAGGCCTTCAATCATCGAGGCAGTGCGGTGCAGGGCAAAGTCGAGATGCACGGTGGCATCCGGCCCGATGCCGCGCTCGACCGATGAGTGCGAGATATCGCGCTCGTGCCAGAGGGCGATGTTCTCCATCGCAGGCGTCACGGCGGAGCGGACAAGGCGCGCAAGGCCCGTCAGGTTCTCGGTCAGGATCGGGTTGCGCTTGTGCGGCATGGCCGAGGAGCCCTTCTGCCCCGGCGAGAAATATTCCTGCGCCTCGCGCACTTCGGAGCGCTGGAGGTGGCGCACCTCTACCGCAATGTTCTCGATGGCGGACGCGATCAGGCCCAGCACGGCGAAGAAGTTCGCATGCCGGTCGCGCGGGATGACCTGCGTGGAGATGGGCTCGACGGTGAGGCCCAGCTTTTCTGCGACATGGGCTTCCACCGCCGGATCGACATTGGCGAAGGTGCCGATGGCACCGGAAATGGCGCAGGTCGCCACTTCTTCGCGGGCCCGCACCAGCCGCTCGCGGTTGCGGGCGAACTCGGCATAAAAGCGCGCAAATTTCAGACCCATCGTGGTGGGTTCAGCATGGATGCCGTGGCTGCGCCCGATGCACACCGTCATCTTATGCTCCAGCGCGCGTTTTTTGAGCGCTGCCAGCACGCGGTCCATGCCTTCGAGCAACAGATCGCTGGCGCGGGTGAGCTGCATGGCAAGGCAGGTATCGAGCACGTCAGAGCTGGTCAGCCCCTGATGGACGAAGCGGGCCTCTTCGCCGACGAGTTCGGAGAGATGGGTCAGGAAGGCGATGACATCGTGCTTCACCTCGCGCTCGATCTCATCGATGCGCGCGACGTCGAACTCCATGTCCTTGGCTTTCCACACGGCCCTGGCGGCCGAGGCAGGGACGACGCCCAGCTCTGCCAGCTTGTCGGTGGCGTGCGCCTCGATCTCGAACCAGATGCGGTAGCGGCTCTGCGGGCTCCAGATCGCTTCCATTTCAGGCCGGGTATAGCGGGGGATCATGGGCGCGCCTCTTTATCCGTGACGGGGATAGCGCGCTCTGTCGCCCCTGAGGGCGTGAAGGTCAAGGGCTTCAGCCCAGCATGGCGGGCGTGATGGGCCTTGTGCGGTCCAGCGTGATCGCCGTTTCCGGCATGGCGTATTTCAGACCCGTTCCGCAATTGAACAGCATCACATCGGCGTCCCGCGCGATCAGCCCGCGTTCCAGCGCAATGGCCGCACCGGCGAGGGTCGCTGCCCCTTCAGGGCACAGATGCAGCCCGTCAGCCGATCCGCACAGCGCCCGCGCCTCAGTGATGCGCGTTTCCGGCACCGCAATCGCGGCCCCGCCTGAGGCGCGCACCGCGCGCAGGATCAGGAAGTCGCCAATGGCTTTGGGCACGCGTATGCCGGCCGCATGGGTGTGGGCGTCCAGCCATTCGGGGGCGTGTTCCTCGCCCGCCTCGAAGGCCTTGACCATGGGCGCGCAGCCTTCAGCCTGAACGGCAAACATTTTTGGCCGTTTGGAGCCGATCCAGCCCAGCGCCTCCATCTCGTCAAAGGCCTTCCACATGCCGATCAGGCCCGTACCTCCGCCCGTGGGGTAGAAGATCGCATCCGGCAGGGTCCAGCCCCGCTGGAAGGCAAGCTCCAGCCCCATCGTCTTCTTGCCTTCGATGCGGTAGGGCTCTTTCAGGGTCGAGGTATCAAACCAGCCCATCTCTCCCTTCAGCGCGCCCACAATCGCCCCGCACTGGTGGATAAGGCCATTCACCCTGTAGACATGCCCGCCCTGCAGGGCGATCTCGCGCACATTGATGTCGGGCGTATCGTCCGGGCAGAAGGACCAGCTTTCCATGCCAGCGCGGCTGGCATAGGCGCTCAGCGCCGCCCCTGCATTGCCGTTCGTCGGCATCGCCATGCGCCTGACGCCGAAAGACTTGGCCATCGATACCGCGAGCGCCAGGCCGCGCGCCTTGAAGCTGCCGGTCGGCAGGCGGCCCTCATCCTTGACGATCAGGGGGGCATCCAGCCCCATCTCGCGCGCGGTCGCGGGGATCGGGATGAGGGGCGTATCCACCTCGCCAAGGCTGACCACGTCATGGTCATGGGCCACGGGCAGAAGCTCGCGCCACTTCCAGAAGCCGGGAAAGCGGGCGGGATCCCGGTACGCAATCGCGTCCCGGTCCGTCTGCGCGCGCATGGCGGCAAGATCATAGCGCGCCAGCAGCGGCCAGCCTTCGGGCGACAGATTATGGGCGCGGTCTTTTTCAAGACGCCCGCCCGTCATCGAACATTCCAGATGCGTGAAGAAATGGGGCAAGGTCATGCCCGCGAGATTGACCGCAAAGCCGTTCTCGTCAAGCGCGGCTATTCGGCAGGCACCGAGTGGGGCGCGGGGCTTTGCGTCTTGTGGCTCCATTCTGGCGGGCGCCACAGATAGCCCAGCTTGTCGTGCCAGCGCTCGGCCGAATCCATCTTGGCTTTCAGCTGCGCGATGCCGACGAACTGCGCGGTGAGCGGGTTCACGTCATGCACAGGTTCGATCAGGCCGACGCGGGGTGTCTCCTCATACGGGGCGAACGTGCCGAACAGGCGGTCCCAGATGATCAGCACCTGCGAGTAATTCCGGTCGATATATTTCCCCTCGGTCCCGTGATGGACCATGTGGTTGCGAGGCGTCGCGAAATACCGCTCCAGCACCCCCAGATGGCCAACATAGCTGGCATGGTTCCAGATGCCGTAAATCTTGTTGGTGAAGGAGACGGCAAAATAGATCAGCGGGCTTACCCCCAGCAGGGCCGCCACCAGCGCAAAGATCGACTGCAGATAGCCATCCAGCACGAAGCCGCGCGCGGCCACCGTGTGATTGAACTGGTTGGCGCTGTGATGGATGGTGTGAAACGCCCAGAACAGCCCGACCCGGTGCGAGATGCGATGCTCTGTGTAGTAGGAGAGCTCGTGCACCACGAAGGCGATCACAATTGCGATCAGCACGTGATCGACCGTAAACAGGCGCGCATTCTCATAGACCAGCCAGTACAGGGCGATGGGGAGGAGAATGCCCACCCCCATCCAGATGAGGCTGTTCATCAGGTTCAACGCGACCGAGCACAGCGCTTCCCGGTTGTCGTATTCGCCCCTGCGAAAGAGGGCCGCATAAATCCGCTCGCCGCCTACCAGCGAGAAATAGACCGCTGCCAGAGTCCAGATCGCGTACGGCCCGTTTGCAAACGCGATGAAGCTGTCGAGCATGGCAGTCTCCCCTTGCGCGCGTCGGAGCGCGTTATCGGGAGCAATCCTGCATCTGGCTGACTAAGCTGTCAACGAAATCTGAGGCCCGTCAGCCGGCATCGCTGGCTGACGGTGCGGGCTCACCTTTTACGGTCGCGATTCCCGCCCGCGCCAGCGCGTCGGCGCGCTCATTGCCGGGATCGCCATTATGGCCCTTCACCCACACCCATTCGACCGTGTGGCGCCTGGCGGCCTCGTCTAGGGCCTGCCAGAGCTCGGCGTTCTTCACCGGCTTTTTGTCGGCAGTTTTCCAGCCGTTTTTCTTCCAGCCATGGATCCACTTGGTCACGCCGTCGCGCACATAGACGCTGTCGGTGACCAGGCGGACTTTTGACGGGCGTTTCAGCGCATTCAGCGCCTCGATCGCGGCGCGCAGCTCCATGCGGTTATTGGTCGTGTCGGCCTCGCCGCCAAAGAGCTCCTTCTCGTGGCCCTTCCACTCCAGAAGCGCGCCCCAGCCGCCGGGCCCGGGATTGCCCGAACACGCACCGTCGGTATGGATGGTAATGAGAGCGCTCACGCCTTTAGAGCCTGCTCTAGCGGCAGTCCTTGAGCCTCGAAAAAGCTCAGCCGGTCAAAATAGCCGCGCTGATGAAGGATCAGGCCGTTTTTGACGTGAAAGAAACCGCAACCGCGAAGGCCAAGCGGATCGGACCATTCCAGTATGGCCCACTCCCCGTCTTCAAACAGGTTTTCGACCTGGCAGACCATCTTTGCGCGGGCGAATTCCATATCGAACAGCCCGCGTATCGCCGCTTTGCCTTCCAGCGGGCCGTACGCGATCTGATGATTGACCGCCCCGTTTGCATAACACGCCATCAGGGCGTCAATATCGGCTGCGTTGAACGCGTCGACCCAGGCTAGCACGGTCTGTTTCGGTGATCGGGTCATTCCGGATGCACCTTCCACTGCGCATCAAGGTCTTTCAGACCTGCTGCAATCAGTTCGGCCAGCACGTCCATGTCGATATCGGACAGGCGTTTGACGTAGAGGCAGGATTTGCCCGTCGAGTGCTTGCCGAGCCGGGACAGGATCTCGCCGTAATCGGCATAGCCGGGCAATATGTAGACGGAGTGCTGGGCCTTGCGGGGCGAAAATCCGGTGGCCAGAAAATCGCCCTCGCGCCCGCTGTCATAGCGGTAGTGGTAGCGGCCATAGCCTATTATGGACGGGCCCCACATGACCGGCTCAAACCCCGTCACCTTGCGAAACAGCGCATCCAGCTGACGCGCTTCCTCGCACCTGGCTTCCGGCTCAATGCTCGCAAGGAAAGCTTCGACAGACAGCGTCTCCGGCTGGGTCTTGTTTGGGCTCATCACGCCACCTCGCGCGGCAGCTTGAACACCACGTCCTCGCTGGCGACGCGCACCTCTTCGATGGTCAGCTTGCGAAAGCCCGCGATCTGGGTGAGCACGTCTTCGACCAGCTCTTCAGGGGCAGACGCACCGGCGCTGACGCCGAGCGTCTGCACGCCGTCAAACCAGCCGTAGTCAAGGTCTGCGGCGCTCTGCACCAGGCGTGCATCCGGCGCACCGGCGCGCTTGGCCACTTCCACCAGCCGCACCGAGTTGGAGGAGTTGGGCGCACCCACCACCAACACAAGATCACTGCGCGGGGCCAGCGCCTTCACCGCTTCCTGACGATTGGTGGTGGCGTAGCAGATATCTTCCTTGTGCGGGGCGGCCATGGCGGGAAACCGCTGCTGCAGCACGTCAACAATGGCGGCCGTGTCATCGACGGAAAGTGTCGTCTGCGTGACATAGGCGAGTTTTTGCGGATCGCGCGGCGTGAAGGCTTGCGCATCCTCTACCGTCTCGATCAGGTGGATCGCGCCTTCGGGCAGCTGGCCCATCGTGCCGATCACTTCGGGGTGCCCTGCATGGCCTATCAGCACGATTTCAAGGCCGTTGCGGTAATGGCGGCTTGCCTCGACATGCACCTTGGAGACGAGCGGGCAGGTGGCATCGACATAGAGCATGTTGCGCGCTTTTGCCGTCTCCGGCACGCGCTTGGGCACGCCATGGGCGGAGAACACGACCGGGCGGTCGTCCGGGCATTCGTCCAGCTCCTTGACGAATACCGCGCCCATGGCCTTGAGCCGGTTCACCACATGCTTGTTGTGCACGATCTCGTGGCGCACATAGACGGGTGCGCCATAGCGCTCCAGCGCCTTCTCGACGATCTGGATCGCCCGGTCCACGCCCGCGCAGAAGCCGCGCGGGGCGGCCAGCAAGATGTGCAGGCGGGGGAGGTCGGACATGGGTTTCCTCAGTCGGTATGGCGCGCCAGCGTTGCCCTAGAGCCCCGCGCATCGTAGAGACGATGTAGCAGAGCCCGGCCCGCCCGCAACCCGCGAGCGCGGACGCCGGATATACTAACGCCTAGGCACCGGGAGTTTCCATGCGCCGCATTGCCCTGATTTTTGCTGCTGCCCTCGTCCTGTCCGGCTGCCAGAGTTTGCGCGACCGCCTTGATGGCCCGCGGCCCAATCCCGGCCCGTGCCCGAACGCGCTGTCGCTGTACGACGCCCACCGTCTGGTCGAGTTTCGCAGTGCGGAGCGTGTTCTCGGTAATGTCGGCTTTACCGGGGAGATCCTGAACGTCGCCGGCGCGTGCACGTACAATGATCGCTCCGCCTCGCCGATCGACATGCAGATGGCGATCCGTTTTGCCTTCGGGCGGGGTCCGGCCGCCGACGCGACCGAAAAGACCTATTACTACTTCGTCGCGGTTACCCGGACGGACCAGTCCGTGATCGCGCGCGAGGTGTTCCCGATCACCGTGCGTTTCCCGCCGGGCCAGAACCGGGTGGAGATGACGCAGGAAATCGGCACCATCACCATTCCGCGCGCCACGCCGACCACCTCCGGCTCGAACTTCGAGGTCATTGTCGGCTTCGAGCTGACGCCGGAACAGGTGGAGTTCAACCGCTCCGGCCTGCGCTTCCGCGTTCCCGTCGAATAGGACTGCTGGCATGACGAGCCTTGCCGATCAGCTCAGCGCCACGCTGGGCGATGCCTTCTCTGCTATGGGGCTGGACGCAGACCTTGGCCGCGTGTCGCAAAGCGATCGGCCGGATCTTGCGCCCTATCAGTGCAATGGCGCGCTTGCTGCTGCCAGGCAGGCAGGCAAGCCGCCGCGCGTGATTGCGCAAGGGGTTGCGGATCATCTGGCGTCGGTGATGCCGGACCTCGCGGTGGAAATCGCCGGGCCGGGCTTTCTGAACCTCACGCCTGCCCCCGCCATGTATACCGGTCAGGCCAATGCGCTGGCGGGCGATGAACGCGCCGGGGCAGGGCAGGTGGACGCGCCAAAGAAAGTGATGATCGATTTTGGCGGGCCCAATGTCGCCAAGCCGATGCATGTCGGGCATCTGCGCTCGTCTGTCATTGGCGACAGCCTGCAACGCCTCTTCCGCTTCCTCGGCCATGAGGTGACGAGCGATATCCATTTAGGCGACTGGGGCCTGCAGATGGGCCAGCTCATCACTGAGCTGGAGGATGAGCAGCCGGGCCTGACCTATTTCGATGCGAGTTTCACCGGCCCGTACCCGGAAGACGCGCCCGTCACCATCGAAGACCTGGCCCGGCTCTATCCCCAGGCGAGCGCCAAGGGCAAGGAAGACCCGGCCCGTCAGGAACGCTCGCGCAAGGCGACGGCTGAATTGCAGGCCGGCCGGCCCGGATACCGCGCCCTGCTGCGCCATTTCATCAATGTCTCGATTGCCGCGCTGAAGGAGGATTTCTCCGCGCTCGGCGTGACGTTCGATCTCTGGAAGGGCGAAAGCGACGTCAACGACCTGATCCCTGCCATGGTGGAGGATTTCAAGGCGCGCGGCGTGGCCGAAGAATCCGAAGGCGCGTGGATCGTGCGCGTGGCCCGCGAGGACGACAAAAAGGAGCTGGCGCCCCTCATCCTCGTCAGCTCGCAAGGCTCCGCCCTCTACGCGACAACCGATCTGGCGACCATTCTCGACCGGCGGCAGAGCCTTGATCCCGATCTCATCCTCTACGTGGTCGATCTCGGCCAGTCGGACCATTTCGAGCAGGTGTTCCGCGCAGCCGTGAAGGCGGGCCTCGCGAACGAGGGCGGGCTGGAGCATGTGAAGTTCGGCACGGTCAACGGCCCGGACGGCAAGCGCCTGCGCACTCGTGCGGGCGGCACCTTCCGGCTGGCTGACCTGATCGAGGAAGCGCGCGAGCGCGCCCGGGCGCGCCTGGCCGAAGCAGGCCTTGGCGAATCGCTGGACGCGGCGTCGCTCGAAGATGTGGCGCGCAAAGTCGCCAATGCCGCGATCAAGTTTGCTGACCTGCAGAATTACCGCACCACGAATTACATTTTCGAGATGGACCGGTTTGTCTCCTTCGAGGGCCGCACCGGGCCGTACCTTCTCTATCAGGCCGTGCGCATCAAATCCCTGATGAGGAAGGCGGCGGGCGAAGGGCTGGAGCCGGGAGCGATCATCGTCTCCGCGCCGGAAGAAGCTGCTCTGGTGCGCAGGCTCGACGGCTTCCACGGCGCGCTGATGCGGGCCCATGATGACCGCGCGCCGAACCATATCTGCGAGCACGTCTATGGCCTCGCACAGGCCTTTTCTAGCTTCTATGCGGCCTGCCCGATCCTTCCCGAGAAGGACGAGGCGGTGCGCCGCTCGCGCCTTGGCCTTGCCGCGCTCACGCTGAAACAGCTGGAGCTTGGCCTCTCCCTGATCGGTCTTGAAACACCGGAGCAGATGTAGGCGCTGTCGGAAGCGTCGGCCGTCTTATATTGGGCCTCTGAGGCGTTATGGCCCGGCCTGATCCGGAGGATGACACGACAGGCAGCTCTGTTCATGAGGGTGAGTAGCGGTTCCGGTGATCGGGGCTTAAAAGAGCGTCATCGAGTCAGATGGAAGCGATAGCGCTCCGGGATGTTTTAGCTGCCATGCCTCTTCGCCTTGCCTTCATGGGAACGCCGGACTTTGCCGCCCGCTCGCTCGGCACGATTGTCGCTGCGGGTCATGAGGTGGTCTGCGTCTACACCCAGCCGCCGCGTCCTGCGGGCCGTGGCCATGAGCTTCGCAAGAGCCCGGTGCATGAGCTCGCCGAAGCGTTCGGCATTCCGGTGAAGACGCCGGAGCGTTTCCGCGACGCAGACGTGCTGGCAGAGTTTGCCGCGCTTGATCTCGATGCGGCCTGCGTTGTCGCCTATGGCCAGATATTGCCGAAAGAGGCGCTGGATGCGCCGCGCCTTGGCTGTCTGAACCTCCATGCCTCGCTGCTGCCGCGCTGGCGCGGGGCAGCGCCCATCCAGCGCGCCATAATGGCGGGCGATGAGGTGACGGGCGTTCAGATCATGCAGATGGAGGAGGGGCTCGATACCGGCCCTGTCCTGATGAGCGAGACGGTGCGCATCGCCCCGCACGACACCGCAGGCACGCTGCATGACAAGCTGATGGAAACCGGCGCGGAGCTGTGGCCGCGCACTTTGGCCGCGCTGGAGCGCGGCTCGCTGCAGGCCGTGCCTCAGACAGAAGACGGCGTCACCTACGCGAAGAAGATCTCGCCTGCCGAGGCCCGGATCGACTGGTCCCGCCCGGCAGGTGAGGTGTGTGACCATATTCGCGGGCTGTCGCCTTTTCCGGGCGCGTGGTTCGCGCTTGCCAGGCCGAAGGGCGAAGTGCGTGTTAAGGTGCATTTTGCCGAGCCGGAGAAAGGCTCTGGCGAGCCGGGCGAGGCGCTGGACGACCACCTCCTCATCGCGTGCGGGCGCGGCGCAGTGCGCCTTCTCCGCCTGCAGCGCGAGGGCAGGGGCGTGATGGAGGCAGACGCCTTCCTGCGCGGTACGTCCGTCCCTGCGGGAACGAGGCTCTAGCGATGCCGCGCTACCTTCTCACCATCGAATATGATGGCGGGCCGTTTGTCGGCTGGCAGCGTCAGGATAATGGCCTCTCCGTGCAGGCGGTGATGGAGCGCGCCGCCGATGCGCTGGAGGAGGGCCACCACGAGGTCTATGGCGCGGGCCGCACCGATTCCGGCGTCCATGCGCTCGCCATGACCGCCCATGTCGATTTCGCCAAGAACTGGCCGGAAGATGTGGTGCGCGATGCGCTGAACCATCATCTCAAACCTCACCTCGTCGCGGTCTTGTCGGCGCGCAGGGTGAGCGATGAGGTGCATGCGCGCTTCTCTGCGGTAAAGCGCGGCTATGTCTATCGCATCATCGACCGTCGTGCGCCTCTGGCGCTGGAGGCAGGGCGGGCCTGGCGGGTGCGGGTGCCGCTCGATGCGGATGCCATGAACAATGCCGCGCAACACCTTGTTGGCACACATGATTTCACGACGTTTCGCGATGCGCAGTGTCAGGCCGACAGCCCCGTCAAATCGCTAGACGCGATAAGCGTTGCCCGTCATGGCGAACTTATCGAGCTGAAGGTGGAAGCGATCAGCTTCCTGCACCGCCAGATCCGCTCCATCACCGGGTCTCTGGTGGAGGTGGGCCGCGGGCGCTGGAGTGTGGAAGATTTCCGCGATGCGCTGGAAGCGGCAGACCGCACGCGCTGCGGACCGGTGGCCCCGCCAGAGGGGCTCTATCTGGCGTTCGTGCGCTACCCTGCAGGGGTTGCTGGTAACCCATAAACGATGAGCGCGTCTACCACGAGCGGGATGCAGGCCACCCCTGCAGCCAGTCCCCAGGGCAGGCCCAGCGCACCGGCCGCCACCCGCCAGTGCACGAAGAGCCGGGCGATCTGGTAGAAGGCGATCAGCGTGGCCAGCACCTGCGCATTGGCAATTCCGGCGGCATTGAGCGCCCAGATCAATGCCTGCACGTGCAACAGCACGAACACCGCCCAGTTTTGGACCACCACCCACGCCGAAAAGCCGGTTTTCAGCCCCAGCAGTTTCACGATCACGAAGGCGAGCACCGGAAAGATCAGCCAGATGCGGGCATATTGCAGCGCCGCCGCACCAAGGCTTATCTGCGCGGCGGGGGCATTGGCCTCGCCCGCCAGAAAATGGTTGGCCGAGAGCATGAGCAGGATGAAGGCGGGCAGGGCGTAGAGCGCTGCCTTGAACGAGCCGATAAAGCCATCCACCGACACGTCGAAATGGCGCTGCCAGTCCGGCTTGAAGGCGACAAGCGCATAGGTCCCGGCCACGCCCGCCCGGATCTCCGCCAGCGCACGGCGCATCAGGCGAAAACCTCAAAGTAACGGTTAAGGATGTGTTCATAAATCCTTGTAAGCGCGTCGATATCGCTGACCGGCGTGCGCTCGTCGATCTGGTGCATGGTCGCGCCGACAAGGCCGAACTCGGCGACGGGCGCATAATCCTTGATGAAGCGCGCATCGGACGTGCCCCCGCCCGTGGTCAGCGACGGCTTGCGCCCTGTCACGGTTTCAACGGCCTCTGACAATAGCGCCGTGAATGGGCCTTCCTCCGTCAGGAAGGCATCGCCAGTGACGGTGAGATCAAGTGTGATCTGCCCGGCAAAGGTCTGGCGCACCGCGTCGGCCTCAGCCTCGATCCAGCTTTTCAGCGCGTCGCCATCATGCAAGGTGTTGAAGCGTATGTTGAATTTTGCCACCGCTTTGGCCGGGATCACATTGTGCGGCGCATTGCCGACATCAATCGTCGTCACCTCGAGATTGGAGGGCTGGAAGTGCGCATTGCCCTCATCGAGCGTGCGCGCCTTCAGGCGGGTGACAAGATCGATCAGGGCGGGGATGGGGTTTATCGCCCTGTCCGGATAGGCGACATGGCCCTGCTTCCCGGTGACCGTGATCACGCCATTGAGCGAGCCGCGCCGCCCGATCTTTATGGTCTCGCCCAGAGTGCTTGGATTGGTGGGCTCGCCCACCAGGCAGTGGGAGAAGTTTTCGCCTCTGGCCGCAAGGGCTTGCAGCATTTTCTTCGTGCCATTGACGGCCGGGCCTTCTTCATCCCCGGTGATAAGAAAGGCGATGGAACCCTTTGGCTGGCCTTGGGATTCCAGATAGCGCGCCGTGGCAGCGACGAAGGCGGCAATCGCGCCCTTCATGTCCACCGCGCCGCGCCCGGTCAGGATGCCGTCGCGCAAGGCCGCGTCGAACGGGCCGGATTGCCATTGCGAGGCTTCGCCTTCCGGCACCACATCGGTATGGCCTGCAAAACAGAATACCGGATCGGCCGTGCCAAGGCGCGCATAGAGATTGTCCACCTCGCCAAAGGGCATGCGCTCGCACGCAAAGCCAAGAGCCTCCAGCGCCGCCTGCAGCGTATCGAGCGCGCCGGCATCGCGCGGCGTCACGGACGGCGCACGGATGAGGGCCTGAGCAAGGGCGACGGGATCGGACGGAGACGGGCTGGCAGTATTCATGGGCCTGACATAGTGCCAATCAGCAGGGCGCGCCAGAGCGTCCTGATCGCACGATCAGGCGTCAACGCACGAAGCCTTCGCCCTCAAGGAGCGGGAAGGTCAGCGACACGCAATGCCCGCCATCGGGCATGGTTCCGGTGAAGCTTGAACCGTTCAGCTGCCGGGCGAAGGCGTCAAAGAGCGCGCCGCCCACGCCGCGCTTGCCAGAGCCGGTCGCGGCCGCAGCGCCCACCCCGTCATCGCTGACCTCTGCGATCAGCTTGTCATCGGTGCTGACATAGACCTGCACGGTCAGCTTGCCGCGCTCGCGCCCCTCAAAGGCGTGCTTGTAGGTATTGGTCATGGCCTCTGTCACGAACAGGGCCAGCGGAATACACCGCTCCGCCTCGATCACCGCGCCCGCGATTTCGGTTTTCAGGGTGATCTGGCGCTCCTGCCCGCCAAGGGCAGAATGGGTCAGGGCGCACAACTCCTCGAAGAAGGGTTTGAGATTGATGCGCTGGAAATCGCCTGCCTCGTAGAGGCTGCGGTGAACGAGGGCGAGCGCGTTGATGCGGGTTTGCGCATCGCCCAGCACTTTGGCCGCAACCGGATCGTCCACGGCGCGCATCTGCAGATTGATCAGGCTGGTAATGATCTGCAGATTGTTCTTCACCCGGTGGTGCACCTCTTTGAGGAGGAGTTCCTGATAGGCGAGGGCGGCGTTCAGCGCCTCGTCCCGCTCGGCAATCGAGCTGGCCATCGTGTCAAAGCTTGCCGCCAGTTCGCGCAGTTCGGACGGGGCTGCCGCCGCCCTGAGCGAGCGCACCGAATAGCGCCCGCGGCCATAGGCGCTTGCCAGCCGGCGCAGATAGCGCAGCCAGCGCAGCACCATGATGTCGGTCGCCATCCAGATCACCGTGCCGGCCAGCACCAGCATGGCCAGCGGAAGCAGCAGCGTGCCGGCAAGGTCCACGGTTGCAAAATCGAGAAATTGCGGGGCCGGTTCGGCCAGAAGCGCATAAAGCTCGGTTGAGAGGAGCGGCACCAGCACGAAAATGCGCGCACTGCCATCGCTCGCAGAACGGGAAAAGCGCGCGCTGCCGGTCTCGACCGCCTGACTGAGGAGCTCGCTGTCCACGCGGGCCAGCCCCAGCTCCCGGCTTTCGGTAAGCAGCCTGCCTTCGCGGTCAACCAGAGCCGCCCGCGCGGCCCCCGCGCGTTCCCGGCCTGACTGCTGGAGCACCTGCAGCCGGATTCCGGTCGTCAGCGCGCCGGAAAACGCACCATCCTGATCGAAGACCGGATTTACCGCGCGGATGATCGCGGCATTGGTCACCGGATCGATTTCCAGTGCGCCCACCACAAACCGGCCGGTATCGCGCGCCGCAATGAACCAGCTGGCTTCGTCAAAGCGCACAGGGCTTTCAAGCGGCTGGGCAGAGCACGCCACATTGCCCGCCGCGTTGATCCGCATCACATTGGCATAGGCAGGCTGGTCGGCCTGCGCCTGTGCCAGGGCTCTCGCACACAGCGCCCCGCCAAGGCGGACCGGCGCCTGCTGGGCCAGCGCGCTCATCATCGCCCCTGCGCCAAGGATCACCTGACGCTGGCTCTGGGCGGTCAGCTGCGCGCGCGCCGCCAGCAGCTCGCGCTGGGTCTCGCTGGCCGCTTCAAAGCGGGCATAGGTGTAGAAGGCGCTGACGACCAGCATCGGCACCAATGCCAGCGTAATGACAGCCAGAAGGCGCACACGCAGACCCGCCCGCCAGAAGGGCGTGCGCTTCTCTGCGGCGGCTTCCAGCTCAGCTTCCGGCTGTCTGGAGGGTTGCGGTGCGGACGTGGTCAACGAGATCCTCCGCCGCCTCGGCCGCACTGCCCGGAGAGGCTTTCAGGGCTGTGCCATCCTCAAGCCGCTTTTCCAGTGCCGCCCGGGCGCGGCTGACGCGGCTCTTCACGGTGCCGACGGCGCAGGCGCAGACCTCGGCGGCTTCCTCATAACTCAATCCGCCCGCCCCGACGAGTATCAGCGCTTCGCGCTGTTCATCAGGCAGGTCGAGAAGGGCGCGGCGCACATCGTCCAGCTCTACCGCCCAGTTCTGCGCCGTGCCGGTGACGGCTGCGGTTTCAGGTATTTCGCCGCCCTGTTCCTGCTTGCGCCAGGCGCGGCGGCGTTCCGAATAGAAATGGTTGCGCAAGATGCGGAATGTCCAGGCGCGCATGGACGACCCTGCCTCGAACCGGTCACGCGCCGTCCAGGCCTTGATCATCGTCTCCTGCACCAGGTCATCGGCCTCGGACGGGTTGCCGCACAGGGACCGGGCGAAGGCGCGCAGATGGGGTATCGCGGCCGTCAGCTCGCGCTGGAAGGCGGCCGATGCGGCCGCGGGCTGTGCCGGGCTCATGTCCGGTCCTGCCCGTTGTCTTTCATGGAAGACGGCGCCTTCTCAGACCCCGCCGCGTCCTCATCCTCTGACTGGCTGGCCAGCGAGTTGAGCAGGTCGGCAAACGCGTCGGGCACCGGCTCGCTGGCGACGGCATCATAATAGGCCCGCAGGCGATCACCCAGCACCCGGCGGCGGGCGCTCTGCCCGGCCAGGGCCGGGTCATGCCTGCCGGGGGGAGAGTCCGGCGTGTTATCCTTGGCTTTTTGCGACATGGCGGCGTGTACCCTACTCTGATCGGTCAGTGCCGGTCGAGTGCGCGGCACCTGTCTGATGAGCTAACGCATGACAAATGAGGCAGTTCCCTGGCCGATTTGACTTTATGCTCATCGTGGTGCGGGAACCGCAGCACCGTGTCGCGCGTAACACAGATGACAGCGCCTGCCGGTGAGCCATCATCGCAGACGGTTGATGTATGCAAGGGAAGTGACGAGCGATGCATATTGACGAAATCAAGGGCCATCTGCCTTTCCTGCGCCGCTATGCCCGGGCGCTTGCCGGTGATCAGGACAGCGGCGACACCCATGTGCGCGCTGCTCTGGAACGGGCGGTGCGCGGCGAGGCGGCCGCG